>CALQRR010000001.1 GCA_943333015.1 Chitinophaga pinensis
AAGGGAGCAAAGTCGAATTGACTATGACCTGAAGATAATGCTGATGAAAAAAATCAAAAACAACCTGACTAAATACAATAAGGCCCACCATAGCCAAAATCAAAACGTGCAACTGATTGCTTTTGGAAACAATCAGATGATTCGATTCATCGGAAGTTTGGTGGATATTCTTTAAGGCGACAAAGGCTCCTTTCAGGTTTTGAGTTTTCATTTTTGCGGAATAGCACTTTCTTAATTTAAACGTAGCGAGGAGAAGCTTGAGATGATCACATGAATACCGAGCGCGAAAATAGGTGTTTATGCTCATGCGAAAGATGCATCCATCTTAGATTACAAATCAGACCAGCCATCTCTTAAGCATACCAAACAAATCGGCTTCAGTAAATGGTTTTCCGAGATGCGCATTCATTCCCGATTCTAAACATTTTTCAATGTCTTCTTTATACACATTGGCCGTCAAGCCTATAATCGGAAGGTTCATCCCCATCGCTCTGATTGCCGCGGTGCTTTCATACCCATTCATCACCGGCATTTGAACATCCATGAGAATCAAATCAAAATCAACCTCTTTTATCTTCATTACTCCCTGCTCGCCATCATCTGCCGTCGAAACTTCGATACCAAAATTCTCCAGAATGGTCATTGCTAAAAGCTGGTTGATTTTGTTATCCTCCACTAACAGGATTTTGTATTTCTCAGTAAAGCGGAAGTTCTGCACCAACGGCGGAGTGTTGGTTTGGGAGTTTGTTACATCCGGTTTTTCGGCCTTCACACGGAACCGGAACCGGAATGTAGCTCCGGGCGTTTCTGTCGCAAAAGGTTTATTGGGCGTTGGACTGATCAGTTCAATTGAACCTTTCATCAATCGAAGCAACTGTTTTACAATGGATAATCCGAGGCCACTCCCACCATATTTTCGGGTGAATGAACCATCGGCCTGGGTGAAACTTTCAAAAATGAGGTTTTGTTTTTCTTTCGGAACACCAATGCCAGTATCGGTTACTTCTCCGGAGATATAAAAATAATCTTCGCTACCGCGCGGATCTGTTTCGGCCTCAAAACTGATGGAAAGGCCACCTGATTCGGTAAACTTTAACGAATTCGAAACCAGATTGATAACCAGTTGCTTGATACGCGTCGGATCTCCCAGAATATTTTCAGGGATGCGGGTATCAAAACTCATCATAAACTGGAGCCCTTTTTCATTGGCTCTGTATTGATAGGGGATAAGCGTTTGCTTGATGGTTTCAATAAAATTGAACCGGATGTTTTCAATGGAAAGTTTTCCTTGTTCAATTTTGTTGAGATCGAGGATGTCGCTTAACAAATTCAACAACGTATCTCCCGATGAGCGAATCAGTTCGAGGTATTTGGTGTCGTCCTCATTTTTATTATTTCGGATGAGTAGATCGGTAAAACCTAAAATGCCATTTAACGGCGTCCGAATTTCATGACTCATGTTGGCTAAGAAGCCCGATTTCGATCGACTGGCCTTCTCTGCGGCCTCTTTGGCAGCCTGGGCTTCTTCCGTTGCCCGTTCCAGTTCTGCGGTTCGTTGTCTTACTTTTTCTTCCAGTAACAAATTGCGGTTGTTGATGCTGCGGGTTCGGTATCGGAAGCCGAAATAGAGAATCGAAATTCCAAGCAAACCCATAAGCAGTAAAAACCACCAGGTTTTCCAAAATGGACGTTCAATAATCAGCGTAACCAGCGTGCCTTTTTCATTCCACAGTCCATCGCTGTTCGAACTTTTTACATGAAAAAAGTATTCGCCCGGTCCGAGATTCGAATAGGATGCAAAGCGACGTGAGCCACAGTATATCCAGTCTTCATCAAATCCATCCAGCTTATATGCAAACTGATTTTTATCACTCAGGGCATAGCTCAGAGAGGAAAATTCAAAGGTGAAGAAATTCTGATTGTAGGAAAGCAGAACCTGATCACTGCTGAGGATAAACGGTTTGTTGAGTACTTTAAATCCGGTTATGACCGTTGGCGGGATATAATTGTTCTCCAGAATGCTGTCTGGGTAAAACAAATTAAATCCAGCAATACCACCGAAAACCATCTCGCCGCTTTTGCACCGGATTGCAGCACCGATACTGAATTCATTGCTCTGAAGACCATCCAACGCATCGTAATTCCGGAATGTCTTCGATTTCGTGTCAAATTTTACAAGACCAGTATTGGTGCTCATCCAGAGATTGCCTTTGGTATCTTCCTGAATGCTATAAATCATATCATCGGGCAATCCATTTCTTGCCGAATAATTGAGGAATTTTCCGGTTTTCCGGTCCATTCTATTCAAGCCTCCTCCAAAAGTGCCCACCCAAAAGAATCCAAACTGATCCTCATGCATCGAGATCACCGAATTGTTTGACAGGCTCAACGAGTCATTCGGATTATTCTGATACACCCTGAATTTTCCGGTTTCCCGGTCAAACTCACTCAAACCACCTCCAAGCGTCCCTACCCATAATTTCCCAAACCGATCTTCTACAATCGAATACACGCTGTTGGTGATCTGATTATCAGAAACGGTTGGGTCGGGCCGGTGTAGCTCAAATATACCCGAGTCCGGATCAAATTGGGCCAGTCCTTTTCTCAGGCCCACCCATAGCACTCCATTGCGGGCTTCTGTGATCGAATGCACTTCATTGTTTAAGCTATTGGGCTTGAAACGGTTAAAGCGGTAAATTTTAACTTTCGATGTGGCCGGATCAAATAAATTAAGTCCGTTGGTTGTCCCAATCCAAAAACGTCCCTTTTTATCAATGAGCATTGATTTAATCTCATTGCTCACCAACTCATCTTTTTCAAAGGCACTGAGCGGAAATGTTTCAAAGCGTCGCGTCGATCGGTCAAACCGGTTCAGTCCATCGCGAGTGCCTATCCAGATCAACCCGTCTTTGTCTTCTGTAAAGCAATTGATGGCATTACTCGATAAACTCTGCGCCTCGTTCGGGTTTTTTTGGAACTTCCTAAAACGGCCACTCAGCCTACTATGAATGTTAATGCCTTCGGCCGAAATCACAAAAATAACACCGGCGCGATCACGGTATAAATGATGAACATCGTTGTTGAGCAAACTCATCGGATTATCCGGATTGTTTTGCGCTAACTGAATTTCCCCTGATCTCACATGCAGGATATTCACACCTTCCGACGTGGCAATCCAAATATTGCCTCCATCTTCTTCCGTAAGGTCATTAACGGTATTGCTACTCAGGGTCATGGGGTTGTTTACATCATGCTGATAATTGAGCATTTTGCCATTCCGCCGGTCCAGCTGAATCAATCCTCCTCCATACGTACCAAACCAGATACGTCCTTTACTGTCTTCCAGAATACTCGAAACATTGGCCCACTGCTGATCTTCCGCCGTAGGCTCTAAATTTTGAAATGAAGTGAATCGGGCATTCTCCGGCTCCAGTTTATTGATTCCCCGACGCGTCCCAATCCAAAGATCTCCGTTTCTGTCGCGTGTGATAACATTGATGTAATTACTCGAGATACTGCTGGCATTGGTCGGAGAATGCTGATATACCGAAAAATCACCGTTCAGTTTATTGAATCGGTTTACGCCTCCACCAAATGTTCCAATCCATAAATTACCGTTTGGATCTTCCGCTATCGCTCGAACATCATTGTTCGACAAAGTCTTGATGTTTCTCGGATCGTGTTTGTATCGTGTAAAGGATAAGTTGACCGGGTCAATGCGCGACATGCCGCCCCAAGTTCCCACCCACAGTACGCCACCCTTGTCCGCATAAATGCAGTTCACATTATTATGACTCAGGCTGTTGGTATTGTGCGCATCGTGCCGGTATTCACTCACCGAATAGCCATCAAAACGATAGAGACCGTTATTGGTTCCGAACCAGAGATAGCCTTCTTTGTCCTGCGTGAGACATGTAATATTCCTTTGATAGAGCCATTTCTGGCTGGGTACACGTTCAAATGTAAGCAACTGCGGCTGTGCCTGAAATGCATTCGCAATAAGCAGTACAAGTAATAAAAGCAGACGAGGTAAATGAGACAACTTGTTCATGTTTCAGTAGCTTGCAAGATAGAAAGAATGCATTTTCTTAAAAAAGCTTTTTATACCTGTGTACTTACATATAAGTCGGTTGGAAAGCAGGAGGTCGGAAAGAAATTTTCAGCTCGTTTGCAATAAATAAAATTGGCGCACGTTTTTCAATCGATCCTTAAAACAGCCTATGCATAAACTTTTTACATCGAACGATATTCTACGTTTTGCCTACAATGAAATGCAACCAGGTGAGGCCGCCGAATTCTACGCTGAACTCAGCTACTGTCCTGAAATGGAAGAAGAATTGGAATACATTCAACTGACGAAATCCCTGCTCGATGATTCTGTGGAGCAGCCCTGCAGTGGAGTCATTCAATCCATTCTTTCTTATTCAGCAGCACTTGAGATTCAAAAAATACCTTCCAGAGGTCTGACCGTGGAAATGGTGTTTAATTAATATTGGTTTTGTCATCGAGAATCCCGGTTGCTCTGTCAATCGGGATTTTCGTTTTTTTGTACCATGACACGTTCCGAACGCTACCGCCATATCATTGATTATTTTACCGAACACCGTCCTGTGGCCGAAACAGAATTGGTGTATGGAAATACATACGAATTGCTAGTGGCTGTTATCTTATCTGCCCAGTGCACCGATAAACGCGTCAACCTCACTACGCCGGCTTTATTTAAGCGTTTTCCTGATGCGCAATCTTTGGCAGAATCTTCTGTAGATGAGGTGTTTTCTTACATAAGGTCAATTTCCTATCCCAACAACAAAGCGAAACATCTTGTTGGAATGGCCCGGATGCTTGTGCATGATTTTAACAACGAAGTTCCCTCTGATGTTAATGAACTTGTGAAACTGCCGGGCGTTGGTAGGAAAACCGCGAATGTCATTGCATCCGTGGTGTTTAATCAGCCGACAATGGCTGTCGATACGCATGTTTTTCGTGTAGCGGCGCGTCTTGGTATGACCACCGGTGCAAAGAATCCTCTGCAAGCTGAAAAGCAGCTAGTGAGCAACTTGCCCGATGAAATTATACCCATTGCTCACCACTGGCTCATTTTGCATGGCCGATATGTATGTTTGGCGCGTTCGCCCCGTTGTGGAGAATGTGGTTTAACATCAATCTGTCTGTTTTATCAGAAAAAACTCAAAACAGATGCATTAAAACCGCCTACTGCCTCCAAGAAGAAATCCGAACAAAAAGCGAAGAAGCCTGTTTCATCGGCAGCTAAAAAACCAACCTCCTCTAAAAAATGACAACACTTCAAAAAGGCGATAAAGCACCCGCAATCGAAGGAAATGATCAGAACGGAAATCCCGTTACGCTAGATCAGTATAGCGGAAAGAAGGTCGTTTTGTATTTTTACCCGAAAGACGATACTCCCGGTTGTACTGCCGAAGCGTGCAATTTACGCGACAATTACGATGCACTTTTGAAACAGGGTTTTGATGTCATCGGGGTGAGTCCGGATGCTGGAAAGGCCCATCTTAAATTCATTGAGAAGTACACTCTCCCATTCCGACTCGTAGCCGATACCGATAAGAAAGTAGCCGAAGCTTATGGCGTTTGGGGCTTGAAAAAGTTCATGGGCAAAGAATACATGGGCGTGAACCGCACAACGTTTATTATTGATGAAAAAGGATTCATCGAAACGGTGATTGAAAAAGTAGACACTAAAAATCACACCTCCCAGATTCTTTAAATACGGGAGGCATCTTTCAATTTTGCAGCAAAACAGAGTCAGTTAGCCTTTTTCAACATCTATGCTGATAACATTTCGGCATTTATTTTTCAGATGTTGAGTTTCGCGTCTGTCTTTTGACGTATTTTGTGGCAATCAAAACGCTAAATCAACGCTCATGAGCAAAGACATAAATGCAGAGAAGTTAAAAGCACTGCAGGTTATCATTGATAAAATCGATAAAACCTACGGAAAAGGAACCATTATGAAGATGGGCGATAGTCCTGTTGAAGCAATGGAAGTGATTCACACCGGATCCATTTCACTCGATCTTGCATTAGGAGTTCAGGGATTTCCTAAAGGACGTATTATTGAGATTTACGGTCCTGAATCATCGGGTAAGACAACACTTGCAATCCATGCTATTGCCCAATCACAGAAGGCTGGTGGCATCGCTGCAATCATTGATGCGGAGCATGCATTTGACCGATATTACGCCGAAAAACTGGGCGTAGATGTCGAAAATCTGTTGATTTCGCAACCCGATAATGGCGAGCAGGCTCTTGAGATTGCAGACAATCTGATTCGTTCAGGTGCCATTGATATTATTGTGATTGACTCCGTTGCTGCATTGACTCCCAAGAGTGAAATCGAAGGAGAAATGGGTGATTCGAAGATGGGATTACAGGCCCGACTGATGTCACAGGCGCTACGTAAACTAACCGCGAATATTTCCCGCACAGGCAGTACATGTATCTTTATCAATCAGTTGCGTGAAAAAATCGGTGTGATGTTCGGAAATCCCGAAACGACCACTGGTGGTAATGCGCTAAAGTTTTACGCTTCTATTCGACTGGATATTCGTCGGATTGGACAAATCAAAGACGGAGAAACTGTCATTGGAAACCGTACCCGCGTAAAAGTTGTCAAGAACAAAGTTGCTCCACCATTCCGCACGGCAGAATTCGACATTATATATGGGGAAGGAATTTCTCGTGTTGGTGAAATCATCGATCTGGGTGTGGACAACAACATCATCAAAAAGAGCGGATCTTGGTTCAGCTATGAGGATACGAAACTTGGTCAGGGACGCGATGCTGTGAAAACATTGTTGGGCGACAATCCTGAATTGATGGAAGAGATTGACGGCCGCATCCGGGAAGCCATTGGCGGTCCGTTAGCTGTCGCTTAAATCAACTGTTGCGAATAATTTAAATGGAAAGCCTCGGATATGTTCCGGGGCTTTTTGTTTTTGCGAGGCAATGCCGAAAATGTTCCCACACCGATACGCATCTTTCTGTTTCTTTGCGGTATGAAGACGAAGATCTCTTTTTTCATTTCACTGATTTTCTCAGCACTCATTCTGATCGGGAGTTCTTCCTGCGGAGGAGACGCACCTGCTGACCTAACCACGCCTGCTGGAATTGCTGCTGAACTTGCTAAAGACTCCACCAATCCCGAAGCATTGCACGCCCGCGCCCGGATGTACATCACCCGTAATCGCCCCGATTCTGCCCTTTTTGATATGAAAAAGGCCTTGATGCGTGATTCGTCCAGTGCGGATTATTTTATTACGCTGGCCGATATCTACCTGATGATCAACCAAACACGGTATACACGTCAGGCGCTCGAACGGGCAATTAAACTCGATAAATCGAACAGCAATGCACACATGAAATTGGCGGAGCTGTTTCTCTATGTGGAGATGCGGCAGGATGCTATTAATGAGATCAACGAGGTTTTAAAACTTGACCGGAATAACTCCAAAGCATATTACTTGAAGGGGGTTATTTACAAAGAATCCGGCGATACTAGTTTGGCTGTTTCCAGTTTCATGACAACCATTGAGCAGGATCCTAAAAATGTGCTGGCGTATGAACAGATCGGATTAATTTATGCCGGTGCGGGTAATCCAAGGGCCATTGATTATTACCAGTCGGCGCTCCGTCTCGATCCGAATAACTCACTCACACGCTACAACCTCGGCATGTTTTATCAGGAAAATGATCAACCTGATAAAGCAATGGAAACATATCAGGAGCTTGTTGGAATCGACAAATCCTTTGCAAATGCGTATTACAACATGGGGTATATTTTGTTCGAAGTGAAATCGGATATTCCGGCAGCATTGCCCATGTTTGAAAAGGCCGCTTCCGCTAATGGAAATTATCCGGCAGCCGTATATATGCAAGGTGTTTGCAAGGAGAAAATGGGTAAAAAAGATGCGGCCATTGCCGATTACCGTCAGGCACTTATTCTCAATCCCCGTTTCGACGATGCCCGAAATGGTCTCTCGCGTTTAGGCGCTAAGCCTTAATCAATCCGCACAGTGTAGCGAAATCGTTCAAGTCGTTGGATGCCAACCCCGGTAATTCATCTACTTGAGAAAGGGCATACGCGCGCAATAAGCGGATACATCCCCGCACCTGAATTTCTTGTGCCAAATTCAGCCCATTTGCCTGTTGCCACCGCCCATCTTCCGGATGGAATTTCCAGGGAGAATCGTCTTGGAGCAACAGGGTGTTTTCCTGACTCTTGACTATCTCGTTCGGAACGATTGCTTCCGACCAGTCATTTTTATTCATCACCAACGATGTGCTGAATCCCTTTCCCCACCAAAAAAATATACGAAAAGCACAGATTTTTTCTTTGGTGTAATACGCTGGAAAGTCAAGCGCCAGCCAGGGTAAGCCAAGGTAATTTTCGCCCCGGTGTATTTTTCCCCGGTACAGATCTGTGTTTTCAGGAAAAAGTAATTTTCCCCGATGCTTCTCCAGTTCGGAAAGGATTTCAACCTGCACGTTGGAAAGAACCTGATCCATTTTTCGGAGGATGGTTGGTTTCAAACCCATAAGTCGGGCATTGCCCATAAAAAGCCTTTCTTCTTCGGTAAACATGCTGAAAGATACAGGAGTTCATCAGATGTCGCATTTTTCCTAAGGAATTCCTTTACAAGCCCATGCTGCTCCATCGGGCTGGCTATCTTTGCAGCATGATCAATCTCACACTGCCCATTATTGTGGTCACTTCTCTAGTCTCCATTTTGGCATTCAATCGAACCGAACTGATGGCGCGTTATCAGTTCAACGCATACATGATCAAGCATCGGAGTCAGTGGTATCGTTTTATCACACACGCATTTCTGCATGCCGACTGGATGCATCTTATCGTGAATATGCTGGTGCTGTATTCCTTCGGGCGTTTTGTAGAAGGCAATCTGGCGTATCATTTCGGAGCCATTTCTCCACTGTTATACCTGCTGATGTATTTTGTTGCCATCATTGTTTCGTCCGTTAGTTCCTACCGAAAACATAAGGAAGACCACTGGTACAATGCTGTTGGAGCTTCTGGAGCGGTATCGGCAGTGATGTTTTCTAGCGTGGTGTTTGGTCCGTTTATGAAGATCTACCTGTATGGAATTTTACCCCTTCCTGCAATTCTCTGGGCTGCTCTCTATGTGGCTTACAGTATGTATATGGGGCAACGAGAATCGGATAACATCAATCACGATGCGCATTTGTGGGGAGGCTTTTTCGGAATGTTCTTTACACTGCTCCTCAGTCCAGCTATTGCTCAGGATTTTTTAAGTCAACTTGCACAGGTATTTCAGCGATGAACAAAGCAGTTTTTCTCGATCGGGATGGAGTCGTGAACAAAGAACTTGGGGATTATATTCTCCGGTACGAAGAATTTGAAATTCTACCCGAACTCATTCCATTTCTCTATGAAGTCCGGAAGCGGGGTTTTAAAGTCATCATCATCACCAATCAGGCTGGAATTGCAAAGGGCTTGTATGATCATGCATTGGTGGATGCCTGTCACGCCTTTCTTACCGAAGAACTTGCCGGTCACGGGTTGATTCTCGATGAAATTTATTACTGCCCTCATCATCCTGATTTTGGCGAGTGCTTATGCCGGAAGCCGAAAAGCCTATTGATCGAAAAAGCCCTTGCCCGTTTCGATCTTGATCCCTCCCAATGTTTGATGATTGGCGATAAGGACCGTGACGTGGAAGCCGCCGAAGGGGCGGGGGTGAAGGGCTTCCGCGTTTCTCCCAATCCAACACTTGAACAATTACTTGCCTGTCTTCCATGATACACACCCTCGTTTGCTTTAACGGAAGTATTGTACCTGCCGATTCCTGGATCATGGGACCTGCCAACCGCAGTTTCCGATATGGGGATGGCGTGTTCGAAAGCATCCGTATGCATCAGGGGCAGCTCTTCTTTGTGGATGATCATTTCGAACGGTTGGTCAGTGGCATGTATACCCTTGGGCTCGATACCACGTTTCTCAATCCGCTGCAGCTCTGTACCGAAATGTTGGAATTATGTTCCCAATCAGGCTTCGCCACCGCTCGGATCCGGCTGACTGTTTTTCGCAACGAGGGCGGAAATTATCGTCCGTCGACGGATCAGTGCAGTTACCTCATCACCGCAGAACCGCTCACCGATTCTGTATACACCATTAACGAAAAAGGTTTGCGGTTAGGACTGTATTCGGAGATCCGCAAGCCAATCAACAGTTTGTCGGGAATCAAATCGTCCAATGCTTTGTTGTATGTTTTGGCCGCACGTCATGCCCGCGACAATGGCTGGGACGATGCGGTGATGCTCAATGAACACGGACGAATTTGTGAGGCTACCTCTTCCAACCTGTTTCTGGTTCTTCCCGATAAACGCATCCTCACACCACCTGTTTCAGAAGGTATTTTACCCGGGGTGATGCGTAAAAATCTTTTACGTTGGTTTCGTGAAAATGGCTACCAAGCAGAGGAAGTGATCTTGTTGACCGATGATTTTTACCGAGCTGAAGAAGTATTTTTATGCAACGCGATCCAAGGCATTCGTTGGGTTATTGGTTTCCGTGAAAGGCGCTATTTCAGTTCATTTGCGCGCAATGTGGTAGAAGCGCTAAACACAAAAGTCCCTGTTTGATTAATTCAGATTCGGATCTTCCGGATAATTTGACCAGATGGCCATTTTGCTGTGGCTCTGCTTTAACAATTCGCTCCAAAGTGATTCGGGGCGCATGTGGAGTAATGTTTTAGGGCGCTCAAATACCAGCCAGGAATCTTCCTCCATTTCAAAATCAAGTTGACCAGAATCCCAACCCGAGTAGCCGGCAAAAAATCTCACCTGATCCGGTTGAACCATCCCCATGGCGACCATGTTTCGAAGTTTTTCATAATTGCCGCCGTAGTGAATGCCATCACCAATCTCAAAAGCACTGTCAATCAAATCCGGAACCGTATGGATGAAAAAGAGGGAATTGCTTTCAACGGGTCCACCAAAATACACAGGACTATCAAACTCTGGAAATTCGCTGATGAGTTCATGTATCTGATAGCCCACCGGTTTGTTGAGAATAAAGCCCATAGAGCCTTTTTCTGAATTTTCAGCCAGAAGGATGACCGCTCGTTTAAAGAACGAATCTTGAAGAAATGGCTCAGAGAGCATGATTCTGCCTTTATTTGGAGGTAAAAGATTCATTTTCATGGGCTGCTATTTGTTCTCTGAAACGTAATCAGCAATAAAAAAGTTTCCATAAACACGTCCGGAGTGTCTTCACTTTTTCGAGTTTATCGCCGGAATGAAGTGCGTAATAATGGGTTGGAAATTCATGATAAGAATCAGTGTCCATTCTCAACAATTTCCCCAATTTCGCCTTGTTATTCAATGATTATGCAAGACAGAATATTAGAATTACGCAAGGAGTACAGTAAAGCGGCACTCGATGAAACACATACAGCACACGAACCTATAGCTCAGTTCCGCAATTGGTTTCACGAAGCACTTGCCGCAAAGCTCATAGAGCCCAATGCGATGATGTTAGCGACCGTAAATGAAGCCGGGCGACCTTCTGCGCGTATTGTCCTGCTTCGGGATGTTACAGATGCCGGAATCGTGTTTTATACCAATTATCTGAGCCGCAAAGCACAGGAAATTGAAGGTCAGCAGTTCGGATGCGTAACATTTTTTTGGCCCGAGTTGGAACGACAAGTTCGTTTGGAAGGTATTCTGACCAAAATTGACGCAAAGATTTCGGATGATTATTTTGCCTTAAGACCTCGAGGCAGTCAGATCGGCGCTTGGTCATCTCCCCAGAGCAACCGGGTTCATTCACGCAAAGAGCTGGAAGAAAATGAGGAATCGTATACCTTGAAATTTGAAGGGATGGATGTTCCTCGGCCGCCACATTGGGGAGGTTATTTACTGACTCCTGACTATGTTGAATTTTGGCAGGGACGCGAAAATAGGCTTCACGACCGCATTTGTTATTCTCAACAAACGGCAGGAGACTGGGAGCGTTATCGGATTGCGCCCTAATCGGTTAGTTTATCGAGCCGCCGGGAACAGGCCTTTTGAAATTCCGGCGAAAACGCAGAGTTTAAAGAGTAAGCGAGCCCCAACATTCGCATCCCATTCATCTTCCCCCGGAGACACTTCGTTGAGATCAAAGCCAATGATTTGTTTTCCGCTTCGGGAAAGTTCACTGAGTAAATAAACGGCCTGGTGGTATTCAAGTCCGCCGGCAACAGGTGTGCCTGTGTTGGGACAGAGTTTTGGATCCAATCCGTCGATGTCGAAGCTCACATATACGAGCTGCGGTAAATCGGCGATGATTTTGGTAACCTGATCTTTCCAAGTCATACCCTGATAGGAATTGAACTTCAGTTGATCATCAAAATACGTCTTTACCCGATCCGCGTGATTCTGCATCACATGGATTTCTTCTGCACAGTAGTCGCGAATGCCCACCTGTACCACTTTAGTTATTTGTGGAATCTTTAAGGCATTGTACATGATGGAGGCATGCGAATACGTAAACCCTTCATAGGCAATACGTAAATCCATGTGGGCGTCAATCTGCAGAATCCCAAACGAAGGATGTCTTTTAGCAAGCGCCTGCATAAATCCCAAGGGCGTACTGTGATCTCCACCGAGGAGTCCAACCACTTTGCCTGCGTCGAGCCATTTTCCGGTGTGTTCCTCCACATGTGCGTTCATTTTTTCGCAGGCTTCACTGATGCTGGCCAGTAATTCAACAGCGTGTTCCTGTGGAACTCCATTGGCCAGAGCTTCAATGTGCAGCTCAGCCCGGTCGCGCAATACCAGACTTTCTTCCTTAATATCCGGATCTTCCTCCAGCAAATGAAATCCCGATTTCCAGGCATCTGGGGCGTCTGGGTCAAATAAATCAACTTGCAAACTTGCCTCCAAGATGGCTGCAGGTCCTTCGGCTGTTCCTCCGCCATAGCTAACCGTTACTTCCCAGGGAACCGGCAAGATAATGATCTCCGATTCTGCTGCTGTGAATGGCAACCCGAAAAGATTACTTCCAATCTGGCCGGGGCCGTTTGGATCGAACTGGGCAATTTTTTCTGCTTTGGTCATAAGGATAGAAAGGCACAAAAATAAAAAACCCTCCACAAGGGAGGGCTTTCAAGCGTTTTTTATTCGAAGTGGATTACTTCACTTTACCAGAAAGTTCGCTACCAGCTTTGAATTTCACCACATTTTTTGCGGAGATTTTGATTTCTTTTCCAGTCTGTGGGTTACGGCCTTTACGCGCTGCACGCTTAGAAACTGAGAAAGATCCGAAGCCTACTAGAGCTACACGCTGATCGTTTTTCAATGCTGTTGTTGTTGCTGCGATAAATGCATCAAGTGCTTTCTTTGCATCCACTTTTGAAAGCTCTGCATGAGAAGCAATTGCATCGATGAGTTCTGCTTTGTTCATGATGTTTTGGTTTTGAGGGTTTTACAGTTGTTTCTTGTTCTCTTCACACAAATTTATTGGAATTTCAATCCCAACCAATAGGGAAACCCCTGAAACCCTTGATTTTGTTGATAAATCTACGCGTTTGTTAATAACTACGGCCTGAAACCCTTGAATATAGGGGCTTTCTGGGATTATTTTTCAAGAATGTTCTGATGTTAAGTTCATTCCAAGCGCAAATTTCCATGATTTCGGAGTCCTTTTAGGTATTCCTGAGCGTGCATCCGCCTCTTTCCAGCCTGTTGAAGCTCGATTATTTCCAGCCAGGCATCCAAACAACGCACATATATATGTCCATCATCACTGAATTGAAGTGTCCCCGGAAGTGTATTTTCTTTGGTGAATGCTGTTTGTTGGGTCCTGAAAAGTTTCATGTGTTGGCTTTCCGTTCCATGGACAAGTGAACAATGTGCACCCGGAAACGGACTTAAGCCCCGAATATGGTTGTGGACGTGTGACGCTGATTGGTTAAACCGGATCTGACAAAACGCAGCTGTTAATTTGGGCGCTTCCCTGATTTGATCCAACGGGAAACTTTCCTGAGGCTTGAGCGCCATTGTTCCCAAGTGGATTTGTTTTAATGTATCGGTCATCAGCGCTGCACCGGCCAGCATCATCTTATCGTGCAGCTCTCCGGCTGTTTCATCCGGTCCGATTGCAAGCTTCCGTTGCAGGGCAATGGCTCCTTGGTCAATGGCATGCACTAGTTTAAATGTACTCAGGCCCGTTTCTTTTTCTCCATTGATAATCGCATGGTTGATGGGGGCAGCTCCTCTGTAATTAGGCAACAGCGATGCATGTAGATTCCAAGTTCCCAGCGAAGGCATATTCCAAACCAGTTCTGGAAGCATCCGAAAAGCCACCACCACCTGAATATCGGCTCGGAATTTCTGAAGTTCTTCGAGAAATTGCGGATCACGTAGCTTCTCCGGCTGTAAAACCGGGATGTTGAGGTTAACCGCACAATTTTTCACCGGTGAAGAACGGAGTTGTAATCCTCTTCCGGCGGGTCGATCAGGAGCGGTAACCACTGCAACAACATCAAAGCCGGCAGCACAGATGGCTTCCAAGGTCGGAACAGCAAAATCGGGTGTTCCTAAAAATACAATACGCATGTTATTTCTGATTGACTTTGGTGAGCTGTCTGCCGGTAAGCATTCCTTTTATTTCCTGCCCGATGCCCATCATGCTTCGGTAGTTGAGCGGAAATTCCAGCAAGACATGCAGGAAACTGATGAGGAAAAGCCATTTGAGCCCTACCATATAATCATATGCATATAAGGCCACGGAGGCAATCCACACGGCAATGACTATATATAATGTCTTGCGCGGAACTTTATGCCACTGGATGACGGATGTTTTTGAAAACCAGTTTAGGTAATGATAGGTGTATGCAAAGGCAATGAAACGCATCACCATAAATCCCGATTGTGTTCCAAAGATCACGCGGGCATTTTCTCCGACGGTTTGGGCATTAAATTCTTGCAGGTTTTCCAATCCCAATGTATTGATGAGTTGTCGATTCAGTTCGATGAATCCGACAAAGCTTTTTTGAATGTATTGAATGGGAACGAGGGATGAATAACCAACCGGAATAAGAAAGAAGCTGGCGGTACATGCCGCAAAAACGGCCAAAGACAAAACGCCAAGCAGGCTTTTGTTTTTCAAAGCACCCAAGAGGATGAACAATCCGGTAAATAAAAATACATGGATGATGGTGGGAAGGTAGACGGCAAAGAAGACCTCGAAGAATGTGTATTTGTTGAACAGAAGTGCAGAAAAGAGTATCAGGATTCCACTGATTACTTTTAGGGTATTGTCCTTGATAAAGATCATTACCAAAGCCATTAAGAAAGCGAGGTAAACCAAGCCTGTTGCAATCCCTTCAAGTGATTCGGCAATGCCGAGATAGCCTAATGTGATGAGAACACTTAGAACTCCTAGGAAGAGGTAGTCGTATTTGCCGGTGGTGAAATATCCTTTTTTATGCAACCAACCGATCTCGGTGAGATAATGCAGTGGCCCAAGCACGGCATACGAGAAAAGGAAGAGTTCAAATGGAAGTAGGAATGCAAGCACGCAGGAAAAGAGCATCAACCCTATGTTTGCAGCATCAATTTTTTCGACTGAGGAGAATGTGGCCATCACCGGACGAAGTTAGCAGAATCGGGACATTTCCGAAAACACGGCGTATTATAAAATCGAAAATCCCGGTTAGCAAAGCCACCGGGATCTCCGTTTCCCAAAATCAAATTAACCTATATTATGCAGTTACAGGTTCTTTGCTAAGGCCATCTGCGGAGAACGCAGGCATTTCTGCCATTTTCTCAATCAGATCGGCAATCCGGCTGGAGTAGCCGGTTTCGTTGTCGTACCACCCAACTACTTTCGCGGTTTGTCCCATCACCATGGTGAGGGCAGAATCGAGAATGCAAGAATGTGGGTTTCCAACAATATCTGCAGAAACAATCGGGTCTTCTGTAAATTCCAGAATGCCTTTCATGCCATTTTCTGCAGCATGTTTAAACGCAGCATTGATTTCGGCAACACTGGCTTCGCGTTTCAATTTAACAGTCAAATCGGTCAAGGATCCGGCTGGAACAGGAACCCGCATCGCTAATCCATCGAGTTTCCCTTTCAAATGCGGCAGAATCAGAGCGATGGCTTTTGCCGCACCGGTGCTTGTAGGAATGATGGAAAGTGCCGCTGAACGGGAGCGGCGTAAATCGCTATGTGGAGCATCTACCAAACGCTGATCGCCGGTATAAGCATGCACAGTTGTCAGCAATCCTGCTTCCACACCAAAGGCATCGTCCAACACTTTCACCATTGGAGCAGCACAGTTTGTAGTGCAGGATGCATTCGAAAGGATGTCTTCGTTTCTCGAAAGGATATGATCATTCACACCCAAAACGATGGTTTCAATATCTCCCTTGGCTGGCGCTGAAATGACTACTTTTTTTGCTCCTGCAGTCAAATGTTTTCCCGCCGATTCTTTATCCAGAAAAAAGCCTGTCGACTCAATCACCACATCGATGTTCAATTCTTTCCAAGGAAGGTTGGCCGGATCTTTCTCTGCAAATACCTTCATGGAATGTCCCCCCGCTTCAATGGTATGGTCATTTACACGAACATCAACAGGAAGACGCCCATGAACGGAATCGTACTTCAACAAATGAGCAAGTGTTTTCACATCGGTCAGATCATTAATGGCAACAACTTCAATGTTGGCCTTCTGTAAAATCGCCCGGAAACTGATGCGTCCGATACGACCGAAACCATTGATGGCTACTCTGATCTTGCTCATAGGTATATGCGTTTAATTCTAATTGAGTGTCAAAAATACACTTTGCTTGATTGGGATGCAAATCTTTCTTTCGGATTCCTGTTAAAATTTTATTAACAGCTTGAAGCGATGTCGATTATAAGCTTGTCTTGAACGGAATCGTTCAGATTAGAATAAATGCTTTTCAGCATGGTAGGAAGAACGCACCAAGGGCCCGCTTTCTACATATCGGAAACCTTTACTTAACGCATAGACTTTGTACTCTGCGAATTTTTCCGGGGTGATAAATTCCATCACCGGCAAATGCTTGGGTGTGGGCTGAAGGTATTGTCCGAGCGTGAGGATGTCGACTTTATTGGCCGCCAGTTCATCAATCGTTTCCCTAACTTCTTCTTCTGTTTCTCCCAGTCCAAGCATTACGCCTGATTTGGTTTTACATCCGCCTTCTTTCAAGCGGCGAAGGACTTCCAGACTTCGGTCGAACTGTGCCTGGATTCTCACCTGACGCGTCAATCGGCGCACCGTTTCGAGATTGTGCGAAACGATTTCTGGGCAAATATCTATTATACGTTGCAGGTTGTCCCATTTACCCATAAAGTCGGGAATGAGTGTTTCGAGCGTTGTGCCCGGACTGGCATCACGAATGGCTTGGATGGTTTCCACCCAAATGATCGAACCACCATCTTTGAGATCATCGCGGTCGACGGAAGTGACCACCGCATGTTTCACGCCCATGAGTTTCACCGAATTGGCCACCCGGGCAGGTTCCTGCCAGTCGACAGCACTGGGCATTCCGGTTGCAACGGCGCAAAATCCACAAGAGCGCGTGCACACATTTCCCAGAATCATGAACGTAGCTGTTCCGGCGCCCCAGCATTCGCCCATGTTTGGGCAATTGCCGCTTTCGCAGATGGTGTGAAGTTTATGCTCATCTACTAGTTTTCGCACCTGTGCATATTCGGGTCCTGTCGGCAATTTAACGCGCAGCCACTCGGGTTTTTTCTTCCGTGTAATGATCGGTTCTGCGTCTGTTAGTTTCGTTTTGCTCATGATTAATTCCATTGATTTCCAATCAACACCCGGATGAAAAATGTAAAAAAGAAGTTGCTGTTTTTAGTGAGTGCCATAATGGGCACCGGTTTCGCAAATGCATCCACCGTTACGCCTGTTTCAACCATCCGGAGCCTTTCTTGTTCACGTCCGAATTCAAAATTGAATAAAAAACTCCCATACACTCCTGGATAGATCCTCGATTGACCAAAGCCTTTGAAATAGGATGCCCTTCCGGAGATGTTATCGGGATAATGTACATCGGGATTGTATCGCTCCACCTGTTCGGATACGCCTTTCAAATCGTCAAACGAATATACAGTAAGGTACACGGGCTTTGCCAATCCCCAAGAAGCGCCGCCGTAAAGTCCCCAGGAAAGTTCAACGCCGCCTTTATCGCCCCGTGCATTGATCGTTTTTTGCTTGCCGATGCCGGTGCGGAGGATCAGGAGGGAATTGAGTTTCCCGTAAATGAATCCGCCGTTGTTGTCGCTGTAGGGGTTTACCGTTTTAACTTCTTTGGGATGACGCATAGTGAGCAACGCAAAATCGCCCAGTAAATAACTGTAGCCGGTCAAGTGTTTGCCCCGGCGATAATTGATTCCAATGCCGCTGCTGTGAATCATCATTCCAGCATGTTTTACCTTGCTGTAAAGAATACCGGTTTCTTCTACACCGGCAACGACTTGCGCCTGAAGCGGATTACTTGCCGATTGCCCCAAAACCAGCAGGGCAATCAGGATTCCTGACCAGAACCACTGCAAGCGATGAGAAAATCGGTATGTTTGAAGCATCCGGACAAAGATACAACAGATTCATTCCAACACTTAACCTACTATGCCAACCATTCGTTCCCGTTATCTGGGAGATTTACGTACAGAACAAACGCATGTGGCATCGGGCGCTGTGATTATTACGGATGCGCCTATTGATAATCAGGGAAAAGGGGAGGCGTTTTCTCCAACCGATTCAGTGTGTTCAGCTTTAGCGGCCTGTATGTTTACGTTGATGGGCATTGCCGCGCAAACACACGCGATTCCGTTTGCCGGTATTGAAGCGGAGGTGGATAAATTCATGTCGGCCTCTCCCCGGAAAATCCAGAAAATAGCCATCCGTATTTATGGATTTGATCCTGCGCTGACGGAACATCAGCAGAAAATTCTTGAGCGGGCTGCGAGAACCTGTCCGGTGAGCCTAAGTTTACATCCCGATGTGGAGCAAGATATTCGCTTCGAATTCTGAAATCTAGACTTCGTTAATCAACTCCATGGTAATAGACGTATGCGATGCATGCGCACGGACTTCGTTATTCCGGATCAGCAAAAGTTGAGGTGACTCGTGCTGAATGCCATACCGTTGCGCTATTTCATTGCTTAGTTTTCTAAACGCAATGAGATCGAGGTAATACACGGGGATGTTCTTATCACCTGGATTCCAACTCCGCTCCAACCGGTTTTTCGCCATAGAACTGATGGAACACCGCGTGCTGTGCTTGAAAATAGCAACACAGTCAACATCCGATGAGCCAGACAATATTCCGATCTCATCGAGCTGTTGCTCCGTTTCTAAGGGGAGCCATTGAATCATATAACTAAGCTGTTTTTGAAGCAGGCTGCTCTGTCTGCTTTCCATAAGCAGGGCAATCCACTTTTTTAGCTTTGCAAGAAATCATTAAGGTTGCACTGAGTACCAATACAACAAGGAAAGCAGCTTTAGGTCGGTTCATCTCTCTTTTATTCCGGGTAAAAATAAGCAATAAACCTTCTTAGCTCCGGACTTCTTTTCGCGGAGTGTCATTTTTACCATATGCGGGGCAGTCAACATGCGATTTGCAGGCAGAGGAAGCTAGTAACAGTGCGGTAAAGCAGAGTGCTAGGATTTTTTTTAAAGAGATCATGAGCAGTTTTTTTGTGGCCTTCTTTCGGGTGGAAAGCCAGATCTACTAACGGGAGTGGACGCGAAAGGTTACCTTCAGAAACGCAGCAGCAGCCGAATCCGTATGTTTGCATGAAAGTTCATACCATGGAAAGCACGGTGGTTCAACCACGCATTGAAGAAAGCTGGAAAAAGGCGCTGGGAGATGAATTTCAGAAGCCGTATTTCGCAGCTTTGAAAGAATTTCTCGTCAAGGAACAAGCCGAACAGACCGTTTATCCTCCGGGTGGGAAAATATTTGCAGCATTCAACCACACGCCCTTCGATAAAGTCAAGGTCGTGCTTATCGGTCAAGATCCTTATCATGGACCGGGACAGGCCAATGGCTTGTGCTTTTCTGTTTCTCCGGGAGTAAAATCACCGCCTTCGCTGGTCAATATTTTTAAAGAAGTCCGCTCAGATGTACAAGCAGAAGTGGGAAACACCAGTGGCGATCTCACTCGCTGGGCCGATCAGGGCGTTTTACTGATCAACGCAACGCTTACCGTTCGAGCCTCATCTCCAGCTTCACACCAAGGAAAAGGCTGGGAACAATTTACCGATCAGGTGATTCGTTTGCTTTCTGAAAAACGCTCCGGACTCGTATTTCTGCTTTGGGGCCGACCGGCGCAACTCAAAGAAAAACTCATCGATACGTCCAAACATTTTGTCCTCAAATCGGTACATCCATCGCCCTTGTCGGCGTACAACGGTTTTTTTGGATGCAAACATTTCAGCCATACCAATAAGATTTTGCTTGATCAGGGCTTGACACCGATCGACTGGAACCTGCCCTGACCATGATTATTCGGTTTTTACTTCTGTGTATTTTGTCGATGCCGGTGCAGGCGCAGTCTTACCGGCTGCTGGTGGCTGCTATGCCCGGAACAAAAGCAATGAAGTCTTTACCGAAATCCAGTTTTTCCTCCAATGAACAGCGCCAAAAAGCCCTTTCCGATTATGTGCTTTCGTTGCAGGAAGATGGCTACTTAACCGCCGGAATCGACAGTAGTACTGCACGGGGCGATACGCTGCGGGCGTTTATTCATCTGGGAGCAATGTACACGTGGGCGCGGCTGTATTCCATCAATGTGGACGAGGCCGCCTTGAGCAGCAGTGGTTTCAGAGAACG
>CALQRR010000002.1 GCA_943333015.1 Chitinophaga pinensis
CGAGCCAATGTTGTAAAATCTTCTCCTTTCAGAATACGAGTACGAAGAGACATTGCCTTGGTAAAAGCAGCTAGCGTGTCTTTCGGGAGTGGATCAGCAGGTAGGGAAATAAGAATATGACTTGCACGAACGTCTTTTTTCATGCGATCATAAGCTTCCTGAATGAGCTTTTCGTTTACGTTTTTATCTGTAAGATAGGGCTGAGCAAGTTGACGACGGTATCCTTTCAGCTCGTTCTGGAATGACTTCACTGTATCTTTCCCGACTTCTTTTGCAGCCTTTACCTTCAACTTGAAGTTGATAAACAGTTGCAGATATTCTTCCAGAGCCTTTCGGTCAGTGGAGGTTTCTTTAGTGTTGTTTTTCCGATAGATGCTTTCGAATTCTCCGCGTGTGACAGGATCTCCGCCAACGATGAGCAAAACCGGATCTTCAATTACCGGAGCAGGAGCGATAACCGCTTTAGACACAGGTGTAGTTGTAACTTTTTTCTTAACCGTTGTCTGCGCTATCGCTACAGAACTGGTTAGAATACAGGTAGCCAGTAAAATCTTGTTTCTCAGCATTTTTTTGATCTTAAATATAGAGCGTGCGAAAATAGTCGAATATGGAGATATATCAAAGGATACAATCATATAAGACAATCAACCTTCAAACACATTGATTTTAGGATATATTTGCAAAAACAGCATACCTGAATTATCGTGGAAGCCAAGGACAGAGTCATTGATTTTACCGAGAAACTCCCTGGAAGGGAAGGGACATTTGAACAGGAGCGGAACAACAGAATCATTAATTCTGCCGTTGCTTACATGGCCGCATTTGCTATTGCATATGTTAGTTTCAATGTGATTACTTCGTTGTTTGCCAAACGATACAATCTCTTTTACAAATTATTTTTCTTTAAGGTTGAGTTTACTCAGAACTACGACCTGTGGACCATCGAAACCGTTAGGAAAACGTTTATCGCAGGACCGGTTTTTTGTCTGGTTGCTGGTATTGTTGCGCTGATTATTCAAAAGCTTTACCGGAAACGTCCGGGAATTCTCAAGACATTCTGGCTTTGGTTGGGAGTACACTACCTCAATTTCTTTTGTACCCAATTGGTGCTGATGCCTATCAAAAACACCGGATCACAGGGGATCAATGCCAGTTATCTCGGAGTCGTTGCCGATTACATGTACTGGGAAGATTTTGCAAAACTGATCGCTTCCATCATTGCAACCATGAGTTTGATCATTATCGGATCCATAACGGCAAAACCATTCATTCAGATTACCAACAGCACGCAACACGTATTTAAAAATGAAAACAGGATCATCTACCTGTTTCAGACAGTACTTCTGCCCTATCTGATTTGTTCGGGAGTGTCGCTTATTTACTTTTCAGATGGATCGTTTATCCTCAATCTGGGCTTGGTGTTTACGATGTTTGTGATTGTGGTTTCAATCTTCATTAATGCGATGAAGAACCGCATGATCATGATTTACAGGCTGCCTGAAAACGGGATGATCGAAAATAAATTCCTGATCATCCTGGCGTCTTCGCTCATCTTGATGAAGATTTTCCTCAACAACGGGATCATGTTCTAAAAGCGGATTGATTCCGCCTCCTCTTTATTAACGGCTCGAGTAATTTGGCGCTTCACGGGTGATATTCACATCATGTGGATGCGATTCACGCACACCGGCAGAAGTTATCCGGATGAGTTTCTTGGTCTGCAGCGCTTCGATATTTGCAGCTCCACAATACCCCATCCCGGCTCGCAAACCTCCAATCATTTGGTACAATACTTCGGAGAGAGATCCCTTAAAGGGCACTTGACCAACAATACCTTCCGGTACAAGTTTTTTGATATCATCTTCCGCATCCTGAAAATACCGATCTTTTGATCCTGTCTGCATGGCTTCAATGGAACCCATTCCACGGTATGACTTGAACTTACGGCCTTCGAAAATGATGGTTTCTCCCGGTGATTCCTCCACGCCGGCAAACAGCGAACCTGCCATGATGGTAGAACCTCCTGCAGCAATAGCTTTCACAATATCTCCGGAAAAGCGGATGCCGCCATCAGCAATTACGGGAACACCTGAACCTTGAAGTTCGCGTGCAACATCCATAACAGCTGTCAGTTGAGGAACACCAACACCGGCAATCACGCGGGTTGTACAAATCGAACCCGGTCCGATACCCACTTTTACTGCATCCGCACCAGCGTCAACGAGCATACGTGCTGCTGCTGCTGTTGCAATATTTCCAACGACTACCTGCAGATCGGGAAAGGTCTTTTTAACTTCTTTCAGCTTGTCGATAACGCCTTTTGAATGACCATGAGCGGTATCAATAATAATGGCATCAGCTCCCGCGGCCACCAATGCGGTTACGCGTTCCAAGGTATCGGCCGTAACGCCAACTGCCGCAGCAACCCGAAGTCGGCCAAAATCATCCTTGCATGCATTCGGACGAAGTCGGTTTTTGATGATGTCTTTGTAGGTGATGAGTCCAACGAGGCGGTATTCCTGATCGACAACAGGTAGTTTTTCGATTTTATAATTCTGGAGCAAAATTTCGGCCTTGGCCAGATTTGTTTCGGTGGTCGTGATGAGATTTTCTTTGGTCATCACATCCCGAACGGGCTTATCGAAACGTTTTTCAAAACGAAGATCTCGGTTGGTGATAATACCGACCAGTTTGCGATTGCCATCTACAACAGGAATTCCACCGATTTTGTATTCCTTCATGAGTTGCAGCGCATCGGCCACGACAGCTGTTTCGGAAAGCACCACGGGATCGATGATCATACCGCTTTCGGAGCGTTTCACTTTTTTTACTTCAGCAGCCTGCTGAGCAATGGTCATGTTTTTATGCAGAACCCCAATTCCACCTTCCTGAGCAATCGCAATCGCCAGGGCTGATTCGGTAACCGTATCCATGGCTGCCGAAACGATGGGCACATTGAGACGAATGGTTCGGGTAAAATGGGTGCTGATATCGGTATCGCGGGGAAGAACTTCGGAATAATCCGGTATGAGAAGTACGTCGTCGTATGTGAGACCTTCCGCGAATTTTGAATGATGTTCCATGGCAACCGGGTAGAACGGGCTTAGTCCCGAATTGCGCGCAAATGTAGGGATTTTAATGCCTCGTCATCCAGCTTACCGGAAGCTTAATAATAAAAAAAGGCGAATCTCACATCCTTTTGTTGCTGATGTGAAATTCGCCCTATTCCGATACCTGAACGCTTTATTTCTTCCCTACAACCAGTTCGAGCAAGTCTTCTTCCTGCAGCCAGGTTTGCGCAAGGTGCTGTAGTTTTTCAGGAGTCATTGCACGGATGGCAGCGGTGTATTGCTGGTAATAGTTCGTCTGGACGCCATAAAGATGCATCTGTTTGAAGCGTTCCATTCGTTCGAACGGACCTTCAAAACTTTTTAGCAGGGCACCTAGGATGTAGTTTTTAACCAGATCAAGCTCTTCGTCAGCAACCAATTCATTCCGCAGCATGCGAATCTCCTTGTAAATCTCCTCCAACGCTGCAGCACATACATCCGAACCAACTTCGGTGCTGATGTAAAAATAGCCATCGGAACGATAGGCCATCACACCGGCTCCAATACCATAGGTGTAGCCTTTGTCTTCGCGAATATTAGCCATCAGGCGTGAGCCGAAATAACCTCCGAGGATGGTACTTAACACTTTCATCCCAAAATAATCGGGACTGTTTTTAGGAAAAAGTCGGCGGCCAATTCGAATGGCCGATTGAATAGCGTCATCCTTCGGAATAAACTGACGGCGTTCTGGATGCATTTCTCCAGCACCGATTTGCATTTCGGTAAGAAAATGTCCTTGGCCAGGCAAATGACCGAACGTAGCATCAAGCTGTTCACGCACATCGCTGTTGATTTTACCGCTGAGGTAAATTCGAGACGCTGTTGGTGCATACTGTTGCTGATAAAAGTGAATCAGTTCATCGCGTTGCAGGGCTTTGTAATCGGCTTCATCAAAAGCAAATCCGTAAGGTGTTCCGGCAAAAAGCAATTCCTGAAAACGCTTCCCGGCCACAAAACCAACTTTACCCAAGTTGACGGTGTATTTCTGTAATCGGTTGGAGCGCAAGATTTCCCATTCGTGTTCGGGAAAAGCAGCATGGGTGAGCAAATCTTGTATCACAGGCAAAGTTTGCCCGAGGTACTTATTAAGGGAATAGAGTGTAATGCCTGAATAATCTTTATCGAGTTCGAGTTCGAGAAAGGCCCCGAAATCGTCAATAGCAGAGGCGATATCTGATGCTGTGCGGGAAGCAGTTCCTTCCTGAAGCATGGATGCTGTGAAAGAAGGCAATAGCGGATTTGTATGTCGCGATGTTCCGGCAGCAAAAACCAGTTCTACCTTGAGGACTTCCTGCGATCCAGCAGAAAGGCTGTATACCTCAATTCCGTTAGACAATGTAAATGATTCCGGCAACTGAGGATTAACCGTTTCAATTGGGTGAACGGCAGGTTGAGTTAAACGATCGGGCTGAATCATTGGGCTTTCAGGTAATACAAAGTGGAACAATTGTCTTCGCGCAAAATCTGTTGAGCTTCCCGCAAGATATTCGCAGCAGAAACAGCTTGCAGTTTTGTGATTTCGGTATTGACCATTTCAATATCGCCGAGCAATTCACCAAAAGCCAAATTCATCGCCTTGTTGAGCACACTCACTTCCCCAAATACATGCGTACTCTCTGCTTTGTTTTTCACTTTAACCAACTCTTGCTCCGGAATGCCTTCCGCAAGAATACGGTCAATGACCTGTTGAATACCTGCTTCCGCCTCCTCAGCTGTAACTCCGTTTTTCAAACGACCATTGATCACAAACAATCCTTTATCAAAACTACCACTCACGTGTGCGGATACTTCTGTAAATAACTGACGGTCTTTCACAAGTGCATTGAATAACCGAGATGATTGTCCACGGCCGAGCACATCCGAAAGTAAATCCTGCGCGTGGTATTCCGGATCCATTCGGGCGGCCATATGATATACCTTTAAAATGCCATCGGTAGGAACGTCCCGGTGAACGGTCATGCGTCGGGGAGCTGTTTGGACTGGCTCGGCAGGAATATTTCTGACAGGACGGTTACCCGCAGGTATCGGGGCGAACCATTTTTCGGCCAAACGTTTGACTTCATCGTGCTTCACATCCCCCGCCACGACCATGATAGCATTGGAAGGCAAATAAAAGCGGTTAAAAAATCCACGCACATCCTCCATCCGTGCATCCTCAATATGCTTGATTTCTTTCCCGATGGTCGCCCATTGATACGGATGAACTTCATAGGCAAGCGGACGAATCAGCAACCATTCATCGCCGTATGGCTGATTGAGATAACGTTGTTTGAATTCTTCAATAACAACACTGCGTTGTACCTCAAGACTTTTTTCCGAGAAGGCAAGGCTGAGCATGCGATCTGATTCGAGCCAAAAACCTGTTTCGATGTTTTGAGCAGGAAGGGTCAGATAATAGTTGGTAATGTCGTTGTTGGTGAATGCATTGTTTTCCCCTCCAGCTTCCTGCAAAGGAGTGTCGTAGCTTGGGATATTAACGGAGCCGCCAAACATGAGGTGTTCAAATAAATGCGCGAAACCCGTTTGATCGGGACGTTCATCACGCGCTCCTACATCATATAAAATATTGATGCAAGCCAGCGGCGTAGATGGATCTTCGTGCACAATGACCTTTAAGCCATTGTCGAGTGTAAATCGGGAATACGAAATCATGGGGCGAAGATAGTGCTTGTTGACTATCTGGTAGAAGGAAAGAAATAAAGCATTGAGCAAAATGTTCTGCAGGAATAAGGGGATTCTGAATGAAAGTTGAGCTGCCTTGCTTCAAAGCTTTATCTTTGCTGCATTATGCAAGCAACCATCGAAAATGCCTGGAATAACCGGGAACTTTTAAAAGATTCTGCCGTTCAGATTGTTATTCGTCAAGCAATTGAAGAAATTGATAAAGGACGTTTGCGGGTAGCTGAACCTACCGAAGATGGCTGGAAAGTGAACGAATGGGTAAAGAAGGCGGTCATCCTGTATTTCCCTATTCAGCAAATGCAAACCATCGAATTGGGGCCGTTTGAATTTCACGACAAGATGCAGCTCAAAACCGGTTATGCGGCGTTGGGAGTCCGGGTAGTTCCGAGTGCAGTGGCGCGTTATGGAAGTTTTATCGCTCCGGGAACGATTCTAATGCCTTCGTATGTAAATATTGGAGCGTATGTAGATGAAGGAACAATGGTTGACACCTGGGCTACAGTAGGTTCATGTGCTCAGATTGGAAAAAATGTGCATCTCAGTGGTGGTGTAGGAATTGGCGGAGTGCTTGAACCTGTTCAGGCAAGTCCGGTGATTATAGAAGACGGATGTTTTATTGGCTCCCGTTGCATCGTGGTTGAAGGTGCGCACATTGGTAAAGAAGCTGTTCTGGGAGCCAATGTGGTGATCACCCAAAGCACAAAAATTATTGATGTAACAGGTGATGAACCTGTCGAATACCGGGGAATTGTCCCACCACGTTCGGTCGTCATTCCGGGATCCTATTCTAAGAATTTCCCTGCGGGCGAATATCAGGTTCCATGTGCACTCATCATTGGTAAACGTAAAGCATCCACCGATCTGAAAACATCGCTCAACGAGGCACTCAGAGAGCATCATGTTGCTGTTTAAGAGGTTCTCCATTTGAAAAAGATCCTGATTATCCAAACAGCCTTCATCGGTGATGTCATTTTAGCCACACCTCTGTTGGAAGCATTGCATGCTGCATATCCCGAAGCCCGACTCGATATGGTTGTCCGAAAAGGCAATCAATCCCTTTTTAAGGGGCACCCCTTTTTGAAGACGGTTTTCGTTTGGGACAAGTTAGGCGGAAAGTATAAAAATCTGCTTTTGCTTCTTGTTGCTATTCGGCGACAGAAATATGATCTGGTAATTAATTGCCAGCGTTTTGCAGCATCCGGATTCCTGACAGGTTTCTCAGGAGCGACATCAACCGTAGGTTTTGACAAGAACCCGTTTTCGTTTCGCTTCAAACACACCGTTAAGCATGAGATCAGCAATGGCTTGCATGAATGTGAACGAAACCTCCAACTGATTGCGCATCTTCATATCCAAGGAAATCCACAGCCTAAATTATATCCTGCGCCCTTATCATTTGAGGTAAACAAGCCGTATGTCTGTCTCGCTCCGGCATCGGTGTGGTTTACCAAACAATGGCCCGAACATAAATGGGTGGAATTGATCCAGCTGCTACCGGAAGACACACAGGTATACCTCACTGGCGGACCTGATGACGCGCTTCTTTGTGAACGCATAGCTGAAAAAGCGGGCCGCATCCGGGTGACGAATGTATGCGGAAAACTCAGTTTATTGGAATCGGCATCCCTCATGAAAGATGCCGAGATGAATTATGTAAATGATTCGGCCCCGATGCATTTATGTTCGAGTGTGAATGCGCCGGTTACAGCCATTTATTGCAGTACTGTGCCATCGTTTGGTTTTGGTCCAATCTCCAGTCGGGCACATATCGTGGAAACAAGGGTAAAACTAGATTGTCGTCCGTGTGGATTGCATGGATTCAACGCCTGTCCCAAAGGACATTTCAAGTGTGCAGAGGGCATTTCTGCCGAAAATGTGCTTTCGATTTAAGGCCCTGTATTAAGACGAGAAAAAGCCTAATTTGCGCCCCCTTTGTCAAAGATCCATCTCACCGGTCCTGTATTTGAGCTTCTCCGGAATTCGGTAGATGAACTTAACGTGCGTGCCTATGTTATTGGCGGTTAGGTGAGAGATACACTGCTGGGAAGATCCTGCAAAGACATCGACATAGTTGTTGAGGGAAGTGGTATTGATCTGGCAAAAAAAGTCGCTGCACGGCTGGGCAAAGGTGCCCATGTGAATATTTTTAAGAATTTCGGAACGGCGATGATCCATGTGGAAGATCTCGAGCTGGAATTTGTAGGCGCACGGAAAGAGTCCTATCGAAACGATTCCCGAAAGCCCGTTGTGGAAGATGGCACGTTGCAGGAGGATCAGGAACGACGCGATTTCACGATCAATGCGATGGCCATTGCCTTGCATAATCACAACGATGACGTATTGGATCCGTTTGGCGGATTGGAGGATCTGAAAAACGGTATTCTGCGAACGCCACTGGCTCCTGATCAAACATACAGCGATGATCCGCTCCGCATGATGCGCGCGATTCGTTTTTCATCTCAGCTTGGGTTTACCATTGAAGCAGCATCACTAGCCGCGATCACCCGAAACAAAGACCGCATCCGTATTGTATCGAAGGAACGCATTGCGGATGAACTGAATAAAATTGTTTTATCGCCGGTCCCATCCGTTGGGTTCAAACATTTGTTTGACACGGGATTGCTGCACCTCATTTTTCCTGAAATGGCTGCCCTATATGGGGTAGAAGTGATAAAAGGCAAAGCACACAAGGACAATTTCTACCATACCTTGCAGGTGCTGGATAACATCTGTCCAAACACCGACAACCTGTGGCTTCGCTGGTCTGCTATTTTACATGATATTGCCAAGCCTGCAACCAAGCGGTTTGAGCCTGAGCACGGCTGGACGTTTCATGGGCATGAAGACAAAGGAGCACGCATGGTTCCGCAGATTTTCAGAAGTCTGAAACTTCCTCAGAACGAAAAAATGAAGTATGTGCAAAAACTAGTGCAACTTCATCTTCGTCCTATCGTACTGAGCAAAGAAATCGTTACCGACTCGGCCGTGAGGCGACTCTTGTTCGAAGCCGGTGATGACATCGATGATTTGATGATTCTCTGTCAGGCCGACATTACCTCGAAAAACAAAGAGAAGGTAAAGCGGTATTTGGCTAACTTTGAACTTGTCAAGCAAAAACTCCTCGAGATAGAGGAAAAAGACCGAATGCGGAACTGGCAACCACCGGTGAGCGGCATTGATATTATGGAGACCTTTGGGATTCGTCCTGGAATTGCGATTGGACAGATCAAAAATGCAATCCGGGAAGCAGTTTTGGAAGGAGAAATCCAGAATAGCTTTGCAGAAGCCTATCAGTTCATGTTGCAGGAAGGGGAAAAACTAGGATTGAATCCGGTTCGCATCCTGAATGAATCTATCTCAGAAACAGAATAATACGTATGAGCATACTTCGTTTCCGCGTTACTTTTGATGATTACGATGACATCCACCGGGATATAGATCTGCAGGTGGATCACAGTTTTGCAGATTTCTTTCTGGAGATCTTAAAATCCATTGGGTTTGACAATAAACACGTAGGTGAATTTTTCCTGGCTGACCATAATTGGCGAAAGGTTGCCTCGATCGGAACGATCAGCGGAACGGATATGGACGCCTTGAAAAAGGTGGATTTGGTTGACCACATTGACGATCCTCATCAAAAATTCCTGTTCGTTTATGATCAGGAGGTGCGTTGGTCGTTCAATATTGAACTGATCAAGATAATGGGATCGCCTGAGTACAAAGTTACCTATCCAAAGGTTGCCAGCTCTGTGGGTATTCCGCCAGTTCAATATAAAGAAACACTCATCATACCCACACGCGAACGCCCGGCAGAAGATGGCCGAGGAAGGAAGCCCAAAGCAAAAATCGCGGAGGAAGAGGAAGACGATCTGTTGCTGATGGCCTTGGCTGGAGCAGCCGACGAAGAGGAGGATACGGAGGAATCGGAACCGGAGGAAATTGCCATCAGTGAAGAAGATCTGGAAACAGACAATGAGATTGCGAAACTGGCAGAAGAATTCAACAACACAACCGAAGTAGACGAAAACGATAGTCAGGCCGATGCTTTTGGCGGAGATGATGACGATGAATATGGGAGCGAAGGTGGTGGCGAGGAGGATGAATATGGTAGTTATGGCGGTGGTGGTGGCGGAGGAAGCGATTACGACGAATAAACTCACGTGAAGAAACCGGTTTTACTGGTCATTTCAGGACCTACAGGCTCAGGTAAAACGGATCTGAGCATCCGGTTGGCGCAGCAATTAAACTGCTCGGTAGTTTCTGCCGATTCGCGACAAGTTTTTCGTGAACTGCCTATTGGGAGTGCTGCTCCAGAGGTGGAACAATTAAAAGCGGTGCCCCATTTTTTCATTGGCAGTAAAAGCATCCAAGAGCCTTTTAATGCAGGGATGTATGAACAGGAAGCGCTCCAAATTCTGGAGACATTGTTTCAGGAAAATACCATACAGATTCTGTGTGGAGGAACAGGCCTTTACATTGATGCGTTGATTCAGGGCATGGATGTTTTACCGGCCGCCAATCCAGATATTCGACAAGAATTGAATCTCGTTTTGGAAAACCAAGGCATTGGCGCATTACAGCAGGAATTGCTTTTGAAAGATCCCGATTATTATCATCAGGCGGACATTCAAAACCCCCAACGGCTGTTAAGAGCATTAGAAATTATTCGAAGTTCAGGAAAAACCTATAGCTCACTGAGAAAGAAAACGGTTGCAGAACGTCCGTTTGAAACGATATACCTTGCAACAGATCTGCCCCGGGAGGAATTGTACCGCAACATTAACAATCGAGTGCTAAGTATGCTGGAAAAGGGCTGGCTGGCAGAAGCGGAAGCACTGCTCCCCTGTCGATCGCTGAATGCGTTACAAACAGTTGGATACAAAGAATTATTTGGATATTTCGACAACACATATAGCCTGGAGCAGGCCATTGAACTGATTCGTCAGAACACACGACGGTATGCGAAACGGCAATTAACCTGGTTAAGAAGTAAAGAGCAGGTTCATTGGATACATCCTACTATGGATGAACAAGAAATTATCAGGAACTACGTACACCGATAATCGGTTAAATCAACTTAACATGGCTTTCCGCAGCATGCGACGCTTGAGATGTGCCTCTATCTCCTGAGCACGTGGAATGAGAATTTCATCTTCCACTTTTCCATGTGTAAGCAGATCAATTTCAAAAATCCGCAGCTCGTAGAATAAAGTCGTAATCTGCACTTTGTGATTGTTGGCTTCAGAATAATTGTTCAACCGACGACGAATTTCTCCCAGCGCATCTTCTACTTGATGATGCTGATTGATAAAGCTGGTGATGGAGTTTTTTTCAAGCAGATTGAACATTTCCAGTGTTGAGAGATTTTCATCCGCACTTCGAATAAGCTTCAAAACGTATGGAAATAATTCACGTTCTTCTATACAGATATGCGCATACATATCACGTTTGTAATCCTGAAAATAATCTTTCAGCAGGTACAGTTGCATATCGAATTTCCCATAATGATCAATTAGCAGATCGATGAATTGCTCAATGCGGGGTAAACGGGAATTGATGTAGTAAATGTGAGTCTTGATCAAGTACTCGATCAAGGATTCAAGTGGTAACTGTCGAAGTTCATCTTTCGGAAAGTAATTATTCTCCGAAAATGCTTTCAACATCTCCAAAAGTAATCCGGCATCCACGCGATCAATTTCACATGCTTTTTCCAAACTCAGCGTCCATTTGGAATAGGAGATACCGAAGCGATCCACAACTGAGGCCAGTAGCGGATTGTCTTTCACAATATCTAAAAGAATACGGTCTTTTGTTATAGTCATCCTCCGATGATTTTGACTAAAGATAGAAACTTTTCTGCTGCAGGAAATATGATATTCCTCACATTTTTTTAAAATATGGTGAAAACCATACCATCTTCTACTGCAACGACTTCTGGAAATACAGAAGCCGCCTCTGATTGGAGTTCCGAAATAGCAGCGTAGCGGGACGAATAATGTCCAATCAGCAATTTCTTTGCTCCCACTTCTAATGCGGCCTGAGCGGCCTGAAGTGTTGTACTATGAAATGTATCGACAGCTCTATCGGAGAGATCATTTAGAAAAGTAGCTTCATGATAGATCCATTCCACTCCAGCAATGGAATTGACCAGCGAAGGCTCCGGAGCAGTATCCGAACAAAAAGCATAACTGGCTGCTTTGTGGAGAGGAAATGTAAGTTCCGCGTTCGGAATAACGTCCCCGTTCGGTAATGTAAAATCGGCACCTGCCTTAATGGCTTTCATTTGCACAACCGGAACATTGTATTGCTGAATTCTATCCCGGCGCAAGTTTCGAGGGCGCTGTTTTTCCTGAAACAAAAAACCTGTGCAGGGAATCCGGTGATTTAGCGGAAATGAATGGACCGTATATCCACCGGCATCGATGAGTAATTCCTTCCTATCGGCGTGTGTTACGATAAACTCCAGCGGATAACGCAAATCGGTTTCGGAAGCTTCAAACTGCACCCGAAGTATTTCCTGTATGGCAGCAGGTCCATAAACCGTGAGTTTGTTTTTCCGTCCCATCAGGTGCATGGTGGAAAGCAAACCGGGCAAGCCAAAAAAATGATCTCCATGCAAGTGAGAAATGAAGATGGCTTTTAATCGGCTGGTCTTGCAATGCAACTTGAGCATCTGGAGCTGCGTTCCTTCACCGCAATCGATCAGATACTCCGTATTGTAGATCCGGAGATGCTGTGACGTGGGATTTCTTGAAAGCGTTGGTGTGGCTGAACCACAACCCAGAATGGTAAGTTCGAAGGGCATCGGATGAATATAACTCGAAAACACACTACCTGTTTCCGCTCAATAAAAAACCCTGTCTGCATCACACAGACAGGGTCGAATATTTTTATCTCCAGTAATTAGTTTGCAGACACGATCATCTTGCGAGTAACTGCTTTCTTACCATCGCTGATGGTGTAGAAATAGATACCAGCAACCAATTGATCAGCATTAACGATGATGCTGTTCTGACCACGGTCAGCTTTAATGGTACGGCTAATGATCTGCTTGCCGACCATGTTGCGTACTTCAAACGAAATTTCGCGGCGACTAGCAGATGTGTATTGAATTTCAGTTGTTCCAGAGAATGGATTCGGATAATTCCCCTGAACGTCAAAAGCAGTAGTATTGAGTTCAACTGTTGCCAATGGAGCGCAACCAGATGCAGAACTAGGACGAATTTTGATCACATAGCCACTTACAGGAATAGCCTGAACACCTGGTACTCCAGACACCTCTGAAAGCCATTTGCCACCAAGCACAAAATCAGCAAAAGAATTATCCGTAGAGTTAACTTTTGCATCCACAATCACATTCAAAGGAAAATCAACTCCATTGGGATTGCTAGAGATGATTGCCTGAATGGCCGACTGAGTGGCTAATATGGACATGCATCCTTGAACAGAAGTGTAATTGGGAGCTGTTCCACCATTTGTCCAAGTCGTTTGATTGGGGATGTAAGCGAATCCAGCTGGCAAGCCTGTCACAGAATTTACACGGAATGCTTCGATGTATGCAGTAATATTCAACGGAGAACCTAGAACAACAACAGAAACTGCTGTGTCGGTTAATGTTTTCAGATCAATGGTTGTGGAATAACCTGCAACCTCATCGGCGAAAGCACATGGAAGATTCGCAGTAGTATCAGGCCATACACCAAAGGTAGAATCGGCATAAAGGGATGAAGGCGTGCACTGTGCATTTGCCATTCCCTGAAAAGCAACGACTGCGAAAGCAGCCAATAGGTAACGTTTTATCATGTGTGATGGTTTATTCGTTGTTGTTTAGGTCTTTTTCGATGGACTCCATAAATAGGTAGTCGATAGCTTCGCTCACAGTAGGTACAATGTGAAGCACTGGTTCTAGTTGTGAAATAGAAATCAGCTTGCGAACAGAAGGCTGAAGTCCAACAAGCACAAGTGTTCCGTTATCATTTTTGCACAAACGGTTACCCACTAAAATAGAAGATAAGCCAGAAGAATCGCAGTAACGTGTTTCGGTTAAATCCAGAATGATGTTTACAATACCGTCTTTATTCAGAAGCAAGAGTTCTGATTTTAAATCGGGAGAGATTGCACCGTCGAGCTTTTCAGCTAAAACCTTGAAAATAGTATAGTGTTCCGTCTTTTCGTGAGCGAATTGCATACGCGAAATCATTTGTTCAAACCTACGTAAAAGGATTGAATAGCACAACCACTGTCTGAGGAAGCTTTTTACGTATTCAACGCGGATTAATCTGGACGGTTTGCCAAGAGATAGAGAGCTGCCATTCGAACGGCTACTCCATTTTCAACTTGTTGAAGAATAATGGAATGCGGGCTATCGGCTACTTCAGAAGTAATTTCAACACCCCGATTGATTGGACCGGGATGCATGATAACAATTTCTTTATTGAGGCTATTCAGAAGTTCTTTGTTCAACCCAAAAAGATGAGCATATTCCCGCAACGAGGGAAAATAATTGATTTCCTGACGTTCCAGTTGAATCCGTAGCATGTTAGCCACATCGCACCATTGAAGTGCTTTCCGAAGATCGGTTTCCACCCGAACACCGAGCGATTCTATATCACGCGGAATCAGTGTAGGTGGGCCACACACGATAACTTCTGCACCCATTTTCTTCAGGCAGAAGATATTCGACAGGGCAACTCTGGAATGCAGAATATCACCAATGATGGCAACTTTTACACCTTCGAGCGTTCCGAGTTTGCGACGAATTGAAAAAGCATCGAGCAATGCTTGTGTGGGATGTTCATGCGCACCGTCGCCGGCATTGATGATTTTAGCATTCACATGTTGAGCTAGAAAATGGGCGGCTCCAGCCTTAGGATGGCGCATCACCACCATATCCACCTTCATCGCTAGGATGTTGTTGACGGTATCGGTGAGTGTTTCTCCTTTGCTAACGGAGGAGGACGATGCGCTGAAGTTGATGACATCGGCCGAAAGGCGCTTTTCTGCCAATTCAAACGAAAGCCGTGTACGTGTGGAATTCTCAAAAAATAGATTAACGACTGTAATATCTCGCAAGGAAGGCACCTTTTTAATCGGGCGGTTGATGACATCCAGAAAGTTGTCGGCCGTATGCAATATGAGTTCAATGTCTTCCTTCAGAAGATATTTTATTCCCAACAAATGGCGGACACTCAGCATGTTCAGGATTCCTTGGTTTTAAGTAAGACGTCAGCACTTGACGCGTCTTCATTCCAGTTTAGCAGCACTTGCTCCGAAAAAACAGCATCTACCGTAAGTCCAGTGTAATCAGGTTGCACAGGAACATGGCGACTTAAACGGCGATCGACGAGTACGAGTAGTTCAACAGAATCAGGTCTTCCAAAATGCTGCAGTGCATCGAGTGCGGCGCGGATAGATCTCCCGGTAAAAAGCACATCATCTATGAGAATTACTTTTTTCCCTTCCACCACAAAATCGATGGTCGTGGCAGATGGCACAAGCGGCTTGATGCGAAAGTCGTCCCGAAAAAAAGTGGTATCCAATTCTCCATATACCAATGGAGCGTCGATGAGTTTTTTTAGCGCAGTAAGAACGCATCTGGAAAGGAGTATACCCCGCGGCTGCAACCCGATAATAACAGTATTTTCGAACGCGTCATGGTTTTCGATAAGCTGATAACACAGGCGTTTGAGCGTAAGTTGAAAGCGTTTATGATCAAGAATGATCCGAGGCGACATGCGATTTTGACTTGCGAGAAAAGATAGCAAGTATTCAAGGCGAAGAGTCAATCGATACTAAATTCGAAAACGAAACAAACAAGCAAAAAAAAACGCCCAACCTAAAAGGATGGGCGTTTTTCAAAATACTATCCGCTTATTCTTTCGACTTCTTTGCAGCAGCTTTTTCGCTCTGCTCAAGATCCGACTTCAGGTTAGCAAGAACGTCTAGATCGCCAAGTGTAGATTTCTCAAGGTTATCTTTCACTTTACGAACGGCTTTCTTGGTATCGTCAGCACGGTTTTCTTTAGAATCGCTTTCACGAACATCGCGTGATCCTGGTTTCTCTTCTTCGTGAGTACGGGCATGAGAAACGATGATTTTCTTGCTGTCTTTCGCGAATTCGATCACTTTGAAATCGAGGGTTTCTTCTGCTTTTGCAACAGTACCGTCTGCTTTCGCAAGGTGCTTGTTTGGAGCAAAACCTTCAACACCGTAAGGAAGTGAAACAACACCACCTTTTTCGTTCATGGAAGTGATTGTTCCTTGGTGTACAGAACCTTCTGTGAAGATGGTTTCAAATACATCCCATGGATTTTCTTCCAATTGCTTGTGACCAAGGCTGAGACGACGGTTTTCTTTGTCTGTGTCAAGAACAACCACTTCGATGTCTTCACCAATTTTAGTGAATTCACTTGGATGCTTGATTTTCTTGCTCCAGCTCAGATCTGAAATGTGGATCAGACCATCAACACCTTCTTCGAGTTCAACAAAAACACCGAAGTTGGTGAAGTTGCGAACTTTCGCAGTGTGCTTAGAGTTGACAGGATATTTGGTCTCGATATCAGCCCAAGGATCTGGCATCAATTGTTTGATACCCAATGACATCTTGCGTTCTTCACGATCAAGGCTCAGGATCACACATTCGATCTCATCGCCCACTTTCAAGAAGTCTTGTGCCGAACGTAAATGCTGTGACCATGACATTTCAGAAACGTGAACAAGACCTTCGAAGCCTGGCTCAATTTCTACAAATGCACCGTAATCAGCAAGAACAACAACTTTACCTTTTACTTTATCACCTACATTGAGGGAAGCATCAACTTTATCCCAAGGATGAGACGTCAATTGCTTCAAGCCAAGAGCGATACGTTTTTTGCCTTCGTCGAAGTCCAAGATAACCACCTGGATTTTCTCATCAAGCTTAACGATTTCTTCTGGGTGGTTGATACGGCCCCAGCTTAGATCCGTGATGTGAATCAATCCATCAACACCACCAAGGTCAACAAACACACCGTATGATGTGATGTTTTTCACGGTTCCTTCAAGAACCTGACCTTTTTCGAGTTTAGAGATGATCTCTGCCTTTTGTGCTTCGAGTTCTTCTTCGATCAGCGCTTTGTGTGATACAACGACGTTCTTGAATTCTTTGTTGATTTTAACAACCTTGAATTCCATGGATTTACCCACGTAGATATCGTAGTCACGAATAGGCTTCACATCAATTTGAGAACCTGGAAGGAATGCTTCGATACCAAATACGTCAACGATCAAACCACCTTTTGTGCGGCACTTCACGTATCCTTTGATGATTTCGTCATTCTCTAGTGCAGCATTTACACGATCCCAAGACTTGAGGGAACGTGCTTTCTTGTGAGAAAGCAAAAGCTGACCGTTTTTATCTTCTTTAGACTCGACATACACCTCGAGTTTGTCGCCAATTTTGATCTCCGGATCATAACGGAGTTCTGAAAGAGGAACAATACCATCTGATTTGTAACCGATGTTTACAACAGCATCTTTCGATGTCATGGCCACGATCACACCTTCTACTACCTCATGTTCGGCAACAGAATTGAGTGACTTTTCGTACAACGATTCCATGCGCTCGCGCTCAGACTTGCTGTAGTTACTTGATTTTTTGCCCACGGAATCCCAATCGAAGTCCAAACTAGAGATGGCTGCAACAGGAGGTTTGGTGGATTTGGACGTTTCAGTGGCTACCGCTGGTGCTGTAGTTTCTGGTGTGTCCTGATTGATTTCTGACATTACGTCAATGATTAAAATAATTAAACGAACTGATGCTCAAGCATCACCCTCGATTTTCGAAGGGCTGCAAAGGTAAGTAAATAATTAATTTGAAAATTGCTGTTTAAAAAAAGAAGCGGATGAATTCGAGTCAGTATGTTTCATCCAAATCTTGGCGTCGAATGCGGCCTCCTCAAGAATTAAACACTGCGAATCACGGACTTGGTGTTGCTTGCAGGAAAATTAACTACCCTGCTTATCGACACGGGACTTAACCCAAAGCC
>CALQRR010000003.1 GCA_943333015.1 Chitinophaga pinensis
AACTTTGTAATCTGCTCCTTCGTTCCAAGATTATACGATTATCACCCCAATTCTATTCCTGCACCCTACAACCACAGCAACATCGATTCCGATGAAGTACTGTATTATGTAGATGGCGATTTCATGAGCCGGAACGATATTTCACAGGGGAATTTCACCTTGCATCCTGCCGGCATTGTTCATGGTCCGCATCCGGGTGCGATGGAACGCAGCATAGGAAAAACAGAAACACAGGAACTTGCCGTTATGATTGACACTTTCAAACCCCTGATGGTGACTGAAGCTGCTATGCGCATCAACGACGGTACCTACTTTCAGTCTTGGATGGAACCTGATTATAAATAAGCTTTCTAAAACAATCATCATGGATAACGCACAAACGCTGTCTCCAGAGGCTTCCGAAGCCTCCACTGCCGATTTTCTTCCTTTATTGGGAACTGATTATGTAGAATTTTATGTGGGAAATGCCAAGCAGTCGGCCTATTACTACCAGCATGCCTGGGGTTATGAGGTCGTTGCATACGCAGGTCCCGAAACGGGCGTTAAAGACCGCGCCTCGTATGTGCTGCAGCAGGGAAAAATCCGCTTGGTACTAACGACTTCCCTTCAACCCGACAGCATCATTTCTGACCATGTGAAAAAGCATGGTGATGGAGTGAAAGTCTTGGCGTTGTGGGTAACAGATGCGGCCAAAGCATTGGAAGAAACTGTCAGTCGTGGTGCAAAAATGGCCATCCCGCTAGAAGAAAAGACAGACGCATTCGGAACGGTGAAAACGGCTTCCATCTTCACCTATGGTGAAACAATCCACACCTTTGTGGAACGGAAAAATTACACCGGAGTATTCATGCCCGGGTATCAGGCTAAATCATCTTCCTTTCAAGTAAAGCCGGTTGGCTTACAGTATGTGGACCACTGCGTGGGAAATGTTGGCTGGGGCGAAATGAATACTTGGGTGAAATTTTATGAAGAAGCTCTTGGCTTTAAGGTGATCATTTCATTTGATGATCAGGACATTTCGACAGAATATTCAGCCTTGATGTCGAAAGTAGTTTCCAACGGAAATGGCTTTGTAAAATTCCCGATCAACGAACCAGCAAAGGGCAAAAAGCGCTCGCAGGTGGAAGAATACCTGGATTTCTATCATGGTCCGGGTGTGCAACACATCGCTGTGGCCACAGATAATATCCTCGAAACGGTTGCTGATCTTCGCAGCCGCGGTGTTGATTTTCTGGAAGTACCAGCCTCCTATTACGATGACCTCCATGCACGTGTTGGAGATATTCAGGAAGACATCAATGAAATCCGGAAACTCAACATTTTAGTTGACCGCGATGACCAAGGATATCTACTTCAGTTGTTTACCAAACCGGTTGAAGACCGCCCGACTTTATTTTATGAAATCATCCAGCGTCGTGGGGCGCGTGCATTTGGCAAAGGAAACTTCAAAGCCTTGTTTGAAGCCATTGAGCGCGAACAGGAACGACGCGGAACGCTATAAGTTTTGTAATTAAGATCGAAATCCCGTTTTGCGCCTAACCTGCAAGACGGGATTACTTTTTATCCACCAGAGCAATCAGGTAAAGGATGTTTCTGAAAAGCTGTAAATTGCTTTCATGAATTGGATGTTTCGTTTTCTTCTGTTTGTCGTTTTTCCCCTTTCTGCCTTTTCCGGAAAGGCTCAGTCGTCATACACTACCGAACAATATAGCTACCGAACCGAATTCGATATTCCTTACGGAACATCCATCAACTATGCTGGAAATCCAGTAGAGTTATACCTCAACTTATACAAACCCATTGGAGATGAAAATACTCATCGACCACTTATTGTTCTCGTGCACGGTGGTGCTTGGATTGCTGGCAACCGCAACGATAACGATATTCAACTTTTAGCACCTCGCTTTGTAAGTCGGGGTTATGTGGTTGCTTCGGTAAGTTACCGCTTAGGATTTCACCCCAATCCCAATGGCGGAAGTAATACAGCAACCTGCACGGCTGTTACACTAGAAGGAAACTGTGTCTATCCAGCCGATACCAATGAAGTCATTCGGGCCATTTATCGCGGAATGCAAGATGTGAAAGGGGCCATTCGATTTCTAAAAGGGCGATCCAGCTTGGATTCGGTGTGTACCGAAAATGTTTACCTCTCAGGTGTGAGCGCTGGTGGATTTAATTCATTGGCAGCTGCATTTCTCGATACACCCAACGAAAAACCCTTTTCAACTGCCGCGTTGAGCGATGCTCCCGGCCCATCAAATCCACTCGCTTATTGCCACGATTATTTCAATTCTGCCGGTTCTATAATTAGTCGCTCTCGTCCCGATTTAGGAGATATTGAAGGTTCGATAGCTCTCAATGGACACACTTCTCAAGTAAAAGGCATGGCCAATTTTTATGGTGGAATGATGGGGAATTTGTTTGAACAGAGTGCTGGAGAAGAGCCCTTGTTGTATTTGTTTCATCAAACGACTGATGTGATAGTCGATTGCAATACCGCGCCTGTCATGGCTTCTTTAAGTTATAATTGTCTTGATCCATTTGGCTTTTTAGGATGTGCGCATGTTTGGAATATGCCTCGGGCTTCGGGATCGTGTTCCATTGCGCAAAAGGCAGCCAGTGTTAGCAATCCATTAACGGTGTTTAATGCAGTTGTCCAGAATGGTGGACCTAATTGTTTACAGGATCCGGCGGGACATTCCATTCTGGGAGCAGCGGCGCGTGTTAACGAGATTAGCGCGTTTTTTTTCGATAGGATTGTTGAAACGGAACAAATTAATTGCGATGAGCCGCTTTTGAGTAAATCGACTTATTTATCTGAATTCAGTGTTTTCCCTAATCCTGCCAATAAGTTCATACAAATTAGCTCATACAAATCAATTCAAAGCATACAAACCCGCGATTGTCAAGGCAGGTTGATGCAATTGGATGTAGACTGCTCCACACAACACGTTAAATTGAATACGAGTCAACTGGCTCAAGGATGGTATTTCTCGCAAATTATTCTGAACGATGGATCGAGTCAGTTTATACGTTGGATGCGGATTATCAGTAATTAAACCATTTTCTTTTTCGGATTGTCACGATTTGCGTTCTTTGTATAGTATGAAGTCCCGAATTTATCTATCCTTATTCGCCGGAATGACATTAATGGCATGTGGCGGTCCATCTATGAAACCCGAAGTGTATAACGACTCATTGGTCGTACAACAGATTCGGGTGGTTGAAAAAGCAGACGAGCTTCAGGATGCTTTCGATTCGTATGTGGAAGCAGAAATGCGGATGCGCCACCAAGAACTCAGCCGACAGATTGAGACATCACTGAAACACGTGGAAGTCATGAAAGCCTACGAGGACGATGATGCCTTCCGACAATCGGCACTTGCGATGCTTAAAGGCTATGAAAATCTGATAAAGAAAGAATACACCGAAGCTGAAAAGATCTTAGCACAGCCCGATAGTTTGTATTCGGAGGGAGATGAAGCCCGTCTTGAAATGCTGTATAAACAAATCGACAAACTCAGCGATGAGCTCACGTCGAACTTCAAACGTGCTCAGGAAGATTTTGCACGCAAGCATAAATTGAGTTTAAAAACAGATAGCGTTCAAAAAAAATAAGCATGGAAGAACTTCGTTTCCCAATTGGCAGGTTTGAATTACCGGAGACATATCCGATGGAAGCTATTCATGGCTGGGTAAACGATTTGCGTTCTCTTCCTGCGGAAATTCGTCATGCCGCCAATGCGCTGAATGAGATGCAGCTCGACACCTCCTATCGTCCGGAAGGATGGACCGGGCGTCAGGTGATTCACCATGTGGCCGATTCACATATGAATGCATTGATCCGTCTGAAACTGACGCTCACCGAAGACAATCCAACGGTGAAGCCTTACAGCGAAGAAAAATGGGCGCAACTTCCCGATTATGCATTGCCCATAGAAGCCTCCCTGGAGTTAATTACACATGTGCATACGCACATAGTTGCCGTTCTCGACCAGTTAGAAGAGATTGATTTCAATCGCTTGTTCACGCATCCTCAGTACCAATATACCCGACCACTGGCCTATCTCTGCGCCTTGTATAGCTGGCATGGCAAACATCACACGGCGCATTTGCGACTTTTAAACACTTGAGAATCCTGCTTTCTTGCTGGTATTCCAATTGAAGAACTATTTTTGCGCCTTCATTAGCTTTAGACCTATGAGTGCGCTCCATCAGAAACGTATAGCCGATTGGCTCGTTACAACTCCCGAAAACCAGGAAATCACTGTATCCGGCTGGGTAAGAACCAAACGCGGCAATAAAGACATTGCTTTTATTGCTCTCAGCGACGGCTCCACCATCAACAACATTCAGATAGTTGCCGATTTGTCGAAGTTTGAGGAAGAGCTTCTTCGCAAAATTCAGACAGGTTGCAGTTTGCGTGTAACAGGAAATCTGGTGGCATCGCAGGGTGCCGGACAAGCCGTTGATCTGGTGGCGTCGCAAATCACCGTTCTGGGAGAGGCTGATGCAGAAACATTTCCCCTTCAGAAGAAAAAACACACTTTGGAATTCCTGCGTGAGATTGCCCATTTGCGACCACGTACCAATACCTTCGGAGCCATATTGCGCATCCGGCATGCCTTGTCCTTTGCGATTCACAACTATTTCAACGAACGTCATTTTTACAACATCCACGCGCCGATTATTACCGGTTCGGATGCCGAAGGAGCTGGTGAGATGTTTCGCGTAACAACACTCGATGCATCCAATCCTCCACGGAAGGAAGACGGCACGGTGGATTCTTCCCAGGATTTCTTTGGAAAAGATGCCAACCTCACAGTTTCTGGTCAACTGGAATCCGAACTGGCAGCCATGGCACTCTCACGGGTGTATACATTTGGACCAACATTTCGTGCTGAAAACTCCAATACAACACGCCACCTGGCGGAATTCTGGATGATTGAACCGGAAATGGCTTTCTTCGAGCTGGAAGACAATATGGATCTGGCGGAAGACTTCCTCAAATACCTCATTCGCTATGCCATGGAGCATTGTGCGGACGATCTGGCGTTTCTCGAAAAACGTCTAATAGAGGAAGAAAGTCAGATGAAGAAAGAAGATCGCAATCCGATGGCGCTTCTCGAAAAACTGAAATTTGTCTCCGAACAACCTTTCGAACGCTTAACCTACACCGAAGCCATTCAGATTTTAGAACGAAGCGGGAAGAAATTTGAGTTTCAAGTGAAATGGGGCGTAGATCTCCAAAGCGAACATGAGCGCTATCTGGTTGAAAAACACTTTAAAAAACCAGTCATCCTGACCAATTACCCGAAGGATATCAAAGCATTCTACATGAAGCAGGATGAAGATGGCAAGACCGTTCGGGCCATGGATGTGCTCTTTCCCGGTATTGGTGAAATCATTGGAGGTTCGCAACGCGAGGAGGATTATGAAAAACTCAGCCGCCGCATCGATGAGATGAAAATTCACCGAGAAAGCCTCTGGTGGTATTTGGAAACCCGTCAATATGGAACGGTTCCGCACAGTGGTTTCGGTCTTGGATTCGAACGCCTGATCTTGTTTGTAACAGGAATGGGCAATATCCGCGATGTGATTCCTTTCCCACGCGCCCCGAAAAACCTGGAGTTCTAAATCAATCTGTTAGTACAAACCGAACATTGCAGGCCATCATCTCGGTCCGCATTTCGGTACAGATACCATACCGGTAAACAAAGACATTTTTCTTGCCGTCAGGCTGAATCAATTCGTATTCGCCGGCTTTGAGGGTTCGGATAGGAACAAATGCGCCCAGCCGTTCAGAAAAAAGTTCTTTCATGCCCACAGGCTCATCGTGGTAAAGTCGCCCAACACTGAAAGGGATTTCGGTGAGTAAGCGACTGTCTTTTCCATCCAAATCTTTGAGCGCATATCCGCCTTCCACCCGGCGAATGTATACTTCCTCTTTCAGATCATTGTTGATGTGTTTGAGAGATGATGCACTTTCCAGGCCTTTGGCCGAATAGTTTACTTGTATCAGCGATACGACATCGGTAAAGGGGAAATGCAATTTGGTTTCGAGTCGGATGTTGAAGGATTTATCGGCAAGGCGGATGATTTGTGCACGGAGCGTTCCGCGATTACTTCCGCTCACATAAACGGTGTACCGAAGATTCTGCGTATGGGCAGGAAGAGCATTCACCCCGATATGACTATTTACAGGCATCGATCCGATTAGAAATAGCAAAGCCAGGAGAAAAAAGTGTTTCCCGAAACGTCCTGATGGTCGAAGCAGTAATTCCATTGGTGGTTGTACGGAAAGATTCTCCGAATAGGTTCAGATGGATGTTAAATCTTAAAAAAGAGAAGGGAAATCAAACGAAAAAAAATATTGAATCCTCTGAAGATGTGAAGTTAATCAAAATGCTTCGTAGGTCGCATTAAAATTGGAATGGTTTTGGTGTTCGGGCTCATGTGTCGCTCAGAGACCCGCACACAGTATTGAAAGCGTAGGACTTCACAGTCAGTTGCACCCAAAAAGACGATTCATTTTTTAGTAACATTGCACTACGATGCTCAAGCAAGGTTTACATCAGAAACTTCTCCAGAAACTATCTCCACAGCAAATTCAGCTGATGAAGTTGTTACAGGTGCCAACCGTTGCACTGGAACAACGGATCAAGGAAGAATTGGAGATCAATCCGGCATTAGAGGAAGGCGCCGACATGGATGATTCCCGGGATGATGCCACTGGTGACGATCCGTTCAGCACATCCGACGATGGTGATGTAGAGGCCCATTCGGATCAAAACCGCGAAGATTTCGATCTGGGCGCTTACATCGATGACGATGAAACTCCAGCGTATAAACTGGCAGCCAACAATTACAGTCCGGATGATGAACGAAAAGAAATTCCGTTTGCCGGAGGACTTGGTTTTCAGGAGCAATTACTGAGTCAGCTTGGATTACGTGATATCACACCAGAAGAATTTCCGGTAGCGGAATACCTCATTGGAAACATCGACGAAGACGGCTATTTGCGCCGCGATATCAGTGCCATAGTGGATGATCTGGCATTTTCGCAGAACATTCTCACCTCCGAAGAAAATGTATTACGGTTGTTGAAGGAAGTTCAGGAGCTCGATCCTCCGGGCATCGGTGCACGCGATCTGCAAGAATGTTTACTCATCCAGCTTCGGAGAAAAGAACATCAAACCGTTGAATTAAAAACGGCGGCGTTGATTTTACGCGAGTGTATTGAAGAGATATCCCGCAAGCATTACGATAAAATAGCCAAGAAGCTTGAGCTTACCGATGATGAACTTAAAGCGGCGATTAAAGAGATTCTCAAGCTAAATCCAAAGCCAGGAAACTCCCAAAGCGATTCCCCAAAAAGCACTCAACATATCATTCCCGATTTTCTGTTGTTCAACAACGAAGGCGTCTTGGAGTTGCAGCTCAATTCCCGGAATGCTCCCGATTTGCGCATCAGCAGAACGTACCAGGATATGCTGGAGCATTACAGCAAATCGAAAAAGACTTCCGGCAAAGACCAGCGCGATGCGGTATTGTTTGTGAAACAAAAAATTGATTCTGCCCGTTGGTTCATCGATGCCATCAAGCAAAGACAGCAAACCCTGATGCTGACCATGCAGGCGATTCTCGAATACCAGTATGATTATTTTCTGAGCGGCGATGAGACCAAACTTCGCCCCATGATTCTGAAGGACATCGCTGAAAAAGTATTCCTCGATATTTCCACCATTTCACGGGTTGCAAACAGCAAATACATCCAAACATCATTTGGCACATTCTTGCTAAAATCATTCTTCTCAGAATCCCTTTCTACCGATTCGGGAGAAGAAGTTTCGACTAGAGAAGTAAAGAAAATTCTGGAAGAATATGTCGAGAGCGAAGACAAACGCCGACCGGTTACAGATGATAAATTGGCCAAAGTACTGCGTGAAAAAGGGTATAACATCGCCCGAAGAACCGTTGCCAAATACAGAGAACAGTTGAACATTCCGGTAGCTCGTATGCGGAAGGAGCTTTGATGCGCAGCCTTGTATTTACCCTGATTTCATTGATGATCATGACCGATTCCCTTGCACAAAAAGCACTCAGTTTCCTGGCTTTGGGCGATTCTTATACCATTGGAGAAGCAGTACTTGAGCAGGAACGCTGGCCGGTTCAGTTTGTCGGAATGATGAAAGAAATGGGCGTCCATTTCGATATGCCACAGATTATTGCAAAAACGGGCTGGACAAGCAGCGAACTGCAGGATGCCATCCAGAAATCCAATCCGCAAGGCCCATTCGATCTGGTTTCCCTCCTCATTGGTGTAAACAACCAGTACAGAGGTAATTCTGCTGAAGAATATGCACAAGAATTCCGCGCGTTACTCCTTCAGGCCATTGTGTTTGCGGGGAATCAGGCGAACCACGTCATCGTTGTTTCAATACCAGATTGGGGCGCAACCCCATTTGGTCAGCACCGCGACAGAAGTAAGATTACTCAGGAAATTGATCTATTCAATACACTCAACCAAAAGATCAGCATCGAACTGGGTGTTCATTACGTAGATATCACACCCGGCTCCCGTGCCGTTTTAAATGATGTGTCATTTGTTGCTGATGATGGGCTGCACCCTTCCGGAAAAGAATACCGCCACTGGGCAGAAAAAGTTGTGCAAGAGCTGAAATCCGTTTATTAATTAGAACGCTTTTTCGAGAATTCCCATAGCCTGAACCATGTTCTTTACATAGAGTTTTCGAATGAGGTTCTTGCGATGAGACTTCACTGTGTGGGTCGAAATGGAAAGTTTTTGAGCCACATCTTTGGTAGAAAGTCCAACCGAAATAAGTTTTAGCACTTCCATTTCCCGCAACGTAAGTTTACTGATTAGCTCTGTATTTCCGTCTGGAAAGATTTCTATTTCACGACTATTGGTCTTGAGAATTCCCATGACTTTTATCGGATTGTGCGCAGCAAAAAGCTCAACGATATAAGCAAGATCCAACGAAGGTGCATCTTCGCTCCAACGCACCTGCCGGTTACTTTGCATCACCCAAGTATAATCTCCCGTTGGTTGCTTCAGTCGAAAGAACAAACGCAACTGTGTACTAAGCTGCTCCATTTCTTTCATCCGTGAAAATTCATCCAATGAACGTCTGGTAACATTCAAACATTTGATAAAATCTTCCGGATGAACGCGCTCTTTCATCACTTCGATGCCCACTTCTTCAATGTGTTCGCGCGTACAATTCATCAACTCAGGAAAAAAATCATTGAAGTATGAATAATTCCCGTGTTCGTAATCATAGATAAATGCAGCAACGCGCGTTTGAGCAAGAACGTTCAACGCCGGTGACGCGATTTTTAAAAAACCCGATACATTTTTATTGATCGGAGAATGTTGGGTGGCACTAAACCATTCCTGGAGGTGGCGGGAGATTTCTTCTTCTGTTGCTTCGGAAATAATCATCGGTCTGGCAGATTTTCACAAATATAGAATCTGCATGCTATTTTTGATAATGTTTAACTTTTATTCCTCACATATTGGATAAGTCACTCGGGATAAATGATATTGTTTTCAACTCTGGGGGGTGTTGTGTTGATAAAATCACCGTTGTGATGTATATTTGCCGACTGTTTAGAATAAGTCTAAATAAATGCTGTGTGATTGAACCTTATTCAATTGCCTGCTGTTTAACAGAAAAGAACGATTTACATGATCTCAGTTTCTGATACTGCAAAAGAAAAGTTACTTAGCCTGATGGCGGAAAGTAACCACAGCGCCGAGAGTTTTTTACGGGTAGGTGTTGAAGGCGGCGGATGTTCCGGACTGTCATATAAGATGGATTTTGATGCTGAGCGTCATGATGGCGATCAGTTGTTTGAAGACAAGGGTGTAAAAATCCTGGTCGATAAAAAGAGTTTTCTCTATTTGGTAGGAATGGTGCTTGAATATTCAGGCGGTTTGAATGGAAAAGGTTTCACATTCAACAATCCGAACGCAACACGTACATGTGGCTGCGGGGAAAGTTTCGCCGTTTAATTAAATCGGAATAGCTATGGCCACCGAGGGAAACGAGATTCTTGAATCGCATATCAATTCCGATTACAAATACGGTTTCACAACCGATATCGAGATGGATTCTGCGCCCAAGGGGCTCAATGAAGATATCATCCGTTTTATTTCTGCTAAAAAGAATGAACCGGAATGGATGCTTGCATACCGTTTAAAGGCATTCAGCTATTGGCTTACCTTGGAGGAGCCTACTTGGGCACATGTGCATTATCCGAAGATCGATTTCCAGAATATCATTTACTACGCAGCTCCCAAGAAAACCAAACAGCTCAACAGCTTGGATGAAGTAGATCCTGAACTTCGGAAAACATTCGAAAAATTGGGCATTTCTCTGCTGGAGCAAAAACGGTTGACAGGCGTAGCGGTGGATGCTGTTATTGATTCCGTGTCGGTAAAAACCACCTTCAAGGAAAAACTCGGGGAACTGGGAATTATCTTTTGCTCTTTCAGCGAAGCAGTGCTTGAACACCCTGACCTCATTAAGCAATACATGGGCTCGGTTGTACCGTATACCGACAACTATTATGCTGCTTTGAATTCCGCTGTATTTACAGATGGGTCTTTTTGCTACATCCCCAAAGGCGTGCGTTGTCCCATGGAATTATCTACGTATTTCCGGATCAATGCATCCGGAACGGGACAATTTGAGCGCACACTAATCATTGCTGATGAGGGTGCGTATGTAAGTTATCTCGAAGGGTGTACAGCGCCCATGCGCGATGAAAATCAGCTGCATGCTGCTGTTGTAGAAATCATTGCTCATGAAAAAGGGGAAGTAAAATACAGCACCGTTCAAAACTGGTATCCCGGTAATAAAGAAGGTGTAGGCGGCATTTACAACTTCGTAACGAAGCGTGGCATCTGCGCAGGATTTGCTTCAAAAATCTCGTGGACGCAAGTAGAAACAGGGTCAGCCATCACCTGGAAATATCCAAGTGTGATCTTAAAAGGAGACAATTCGGTTGGCGAATTTTATTCCGTTGCAGTAACTAACAATATGCAACAAGCCGACACCGGAACCAAAATGATCCATCTTGGGAAAAACACCAAGAGTACAATCATTTCAAAAGGAATTTCTGCCGGAAAAAGTCAAAACAGTTACCGTGGTTTGGTGAGAATCAATCCGAAAGCATCCAATGCACGTAATTTCTCCCAATGTGATTCCCTGTTGATGGGCGATCAGTGTGGTGCACATACGTTTCCGTATATCGAAATCAAAAATCCAACCGCGATTGTTGAACACGAAGCCACAACATCCAAAATTGGAGAAGATCAACTGTTTTACTGTAAACAACGTGGCATTGATACCGAAAAAGCAATCGGTTTAATTGTCAACGGATATTGTAAAGAAGTACTCAATCAACTCCCGATGGAATTTGCCGTGGAAGCTCAAAAACTGCTTTCGGTGAGTCTTGAAGGAAGTGTAGGATAATTAGCGGTTTTATACCGTCGATTCAGTTGGTCCGTCGAATTTCGGCGGGCCATTTTTTTTAGATTAAACGATCGGACGAGTTTGTGATCTTTGTCCCGCATGCATTACCTAAGAATTCTGTTTATCCTTTTATCATTTCCGGCATTCGGACAAAATCAGCAAGCCGATCCTGAACTCACATCCTATACTTGGTATCTGGGCGGACAATGGGATTCGTTGTTTGTTCATAGAAAAGAACTTGTCAGAAACAGTGGACAAGATTATTTCTTTCTGCGCTATCGTCTGGGCGAAGCGGCATTTCGGCTAAAAAAATACCGCATTGCAATTGATGAATTCAGTCGTGCTAACGCGTTAAATTCTGCAGATACTTCCTCCTTAAAATATCTGGAAGCAGCACTGAGGGAAACAGGCAGAACGCAGGAAGCAGTGCTTGCCGGTCAAAAGTTGATACAACTGGGAGCCGCAAAAGAATCCCGCTATAAAATCCGTTCGATGAATTATCTGATGGCCGATGTTGGCCGAAAGGTGAGCGATAGCAAGGATATTGGCAATTTAAACTATTCCTCATTTTCGTGTGGACTATCGCCAACTGCCCGTCTGTTGGTGCATGCATCGTATTCAAAAGTGAGTCAGACAAAGTACTACGGTAATGTGCTTCAAAATGTTTTTTCAAGCAGTGCGCGCTGGCAAAGCAAACACGGACTTTCCTTCCGCGGTCATTTTTCATATCTCGATGTTTCGGTCAATTACAACGACAACAGCAATCGGTATTTACAACATCAGATTGGAGGTTTAGGAATCCGAAAATCGACTGGCAACTGGGATTTGGATTTGAGTGTGGACGGGGGTAACCTCAATTATGACGACCAGATTCAACAAACAGCGGGAATAACTTGGTTTCCTTTGAGTAATCCCCGTTTGTCATTGAACTATCAGCTCACATCACAACAGCAGGAAGGATCGGTTTTTTGGGTTAACAAGCCTTCCTTGCAGATAGGAATTTCTCCCACGCTTTGGCTAGGGCTGGAATACTATCAAGGGAACACCCGGAACATCATCGAAAACAATGGTTTTCTAATCAACAATGCCTACGATATTCTTCATTCCCGTTATATGGCAAGTCTGAACTGGTATCCTTCCCGCCATTTTGCAGGCTATCTTTCTGCCATACACGAAAACAGAACAGAGGCGATTGAAGGGTTTGACTATGTATTAAACGGTGTTTTTCTTGGTGTTAGAATTTCGCCTTGGTAAGGACGAACGGACCATTGCGCCGTAGCGTTTCCAAAGCACCTCGCCTACAACAGTGGCCAAAATCAAAACAGAACCAATATAAAAACCTGTCCCAAGAAGTTTGTGCTCCTGAAATACCAAAAATGCAAGCGCAATTCCATACACGGGTTCCAGGTTGATCGCCAGATTCACCGTAAAAGCACTGAGAGAGCGCAATGAACTTAAGGAGAGGTTGAAGGCGACAACAGTACAGAAAAAGCTGAGTAAAAACAAATAGCCCCAATCCGAATTCCCGGGAAGCCAATCGCCTTGCGGAAGCCAAATATTGACCACGGGCATGAGCATGGTTAGCAGGATAAATCCAAATCCCATTTCGTATAAAGAGAGCAAACGGGAGTCATACTTGTTGACGATGAATTTATTCAATACCGTAAAAAGCGCACTGAAAAAGGCAGAGGCCAATCCGACTAAAATACCGACAAACTGATCCTGTTGATCGTTTGCCATAAACGACACGCCAACGATTACAAGTAGCGAAAAAACTAATTGTATGGGTGAAAAGGGCTTTCGAAAAAGCAGCGGTTCAAGCAAGGCCGTAAACAAGGTGATGGATGACAGACAGATCATCGCAATGGAAACACTTGCCAGTTTTATTGCCCCGTAAAAAAGGATCCAGTGAAAAACGATCGCCAGTGAAACGATCGCGATGTGAAGCATTTCACTCCAAGACAGTATGCGAAACTTCCCGATGTATTTTACATAAATAAACATCAGTACGGCGGTCATCCAGAGCCGGTGCCAAACCAACAATCCTGCATCAAGCGAAATAAGGCGTCCAAGAATTCCGGTAAATCCGAATAAAAATACTGCTGTGTGGAGCTCTATATAAGCCGCCCGGTTTTCGATAGGTTTCATGCGATTGGGAGCGCAAAAGTACGCCGGAATACCTGCTGCAAAACGCTATTGAAAAAAGGGATTGTGAAGTCGCTCCATCCCGATGGTTGTTGATGGCCCATGACCGCAATGCACTTCTGTAGTATCGGGCAATGTAAATAACTGCGTTCGAATACTGTCCAAAAGCACTTCCATGTTTCCACCGGGTAAATCTGTCCTACCAATACTTCCCTTAAAAAGGACATCTCCTGCTATGACAAAACCTTGTGAGGCACAGTACAACGATACTTCACCGGGAGCATGTCCTGGCGTAAATACTACCTGCAGCCGATCATCGCCCAAAACAATATCCTCTAAGGCATCAAGACTCAATAATGGCTCCGGTTGAATATCGGAATGAATTCCCCACACCTGTCCATATTGCTCAACGGCCTTCAGCAATGTCAGCTCGTTAGAATGAATCTCGGGAGTTAATCCATAGGTGGCATGCACAAACGGATTCCCTAATACATGATCGATATGGCAATGCGTGTTAATCAAACGAACCGGATTTAACTGATTCTGTTGGATGAAGGCATGCAATTCCTGCTTCTCTTCATTGGAATAACAGCCCGGATCGATGATGAGGCAATCGCGGTTATCGGCCCAGATAAGCCAGGTATTTTCCTGAAAGGGATTGAACGTAAAAGAGTGGAGATGTAGCATCGCTTAAGAAGTACTAAATAAAGGGCTTTTCATACATTTACCAAAACGCATTTGTATGCGAATCCGACTCCTCCTTTTCCTACTGCTGCTCGCGCTAAAGCCTGCTGTTGCCCAGTTTTACAACGGGTCGAGGATGGATTTCGGCAAAAACCGAATTCAATATAAACCCATCGAATGGTCCTTTTACCGCTACGACCGCATGGATGTGTATTTTTATGCGGGAGGGAAAGAACTTTCCAAACGGGTTGCACAAACAGCAAAAGCAACTTTATTTGAATACGAACAGCTCTTTGACTATACACTCGAAAACCGCATGCAGTTGCTGGTATTCGATCGCTTATCAGATCTCAAACAAAGCAATGTAGGTTTAGGAGCAGAAAGTCTCAATAACCTCGGGGGAACAACCCGAATGGTTGGCAGTAAAGTGCTGCTCTATTATGAAAATGGAACAGCCGGTTTTGTCGAACAAATTCGTGCCGGAGTGGCAGAAGCGGTTGTGAATGAGTTTCTCTACGGGAGCGATTTCCGAGATCGGCTGCGCAGTTCCACTTTGCTCAATATTCCCGAATGGTATCACAAAGGCCTCGTCGCTTGGATGAGTCGCCCTTGGACCACCCGCATGGACGATCAGGTGCGTGATGGTATTCTCTCCGGACGTTATCTGAAGTTCAACCGAATTGAAGGTGCCGACGCCAGCATTGCCGGAGAATCTATCTGGCATTACATCGCTGCAACATATGGCGCACGCGTCATTCCCGATATTGTGGAAATGACTCGGGTAAGCAGGAGCGTTGAAAACGGATTTGAACTTGTTTTGGGAATCGGCCTCAAAGCCCTCACACAGGAATGGGTCAACTATTACGACAAACGGTATTATAGCAACGACGCCTTGTTTAAGGAAAATGCCGGAAAAATACTGTCGGGCAAATACCGTAGAGGTTATGTGTACCGTGAAGCAAAACTCAGCAAGGACGGACGTTTTCTGGCTTGGGTAAGGAATGAACATGGGAAAAACATTCTTTTTCTAACCGATTTGCAAACCGGAAAACGGAAGCGGATCATGCGTATCGGACGGAAACTCCCGAATATGAACGATATGAGTTATCCCGTATTGGCCTGGCATCCCAACGGTGACTATCTGGTTTACTGCGATGAATTTAAAAGTCGCCTCCGGCTGAATTTCTATTCCGTGAAAGATGGACGGGTAGAACGGAAGTTTCTCGATCAGGTGCAGAAAGTGATGAGTTTGTCAATATCACCCAATGGGAAGCACATAGCGATGGTTGCCTTGAAAGATGGACGCAACGATCTTTTTCTTTTCAGCAATATCGCCAATACATTTCAGGGATTAACCCATGATGAGTGGGATGAAGCCAATCCGCAATGGATGCCCGACGGGGAACAACTTATTTTCAGTTCAAACCGCAGCCGCGATTCGATCAGTGCACCCGGTTCCTTGCCCGCAATTCCTCCAACAGCACATGACCTTTTTCTGATTCGTCCGTTTGAAAAAACAGCCGTCTTACGCAGACTCACCAACACCCCACTGATTCACGAACAACAAGCAATTCCAACATCCTCCGTTTCCTTAAGCTATCTGAGCGATGCCAATGGAATCGTAAACCGGTATACGGCGCATTTCGACAGCAGTATTGCATTTGTAGATACCATCACACATTATCGTTATTTCATGGTATCGCGTCCTGTAACAAATTACAAACAAGGCATTCTCCAGCATAGCCTATCGGCAGATGGCCGTGTTGCAGAAATCATCGAAAAAAACGGAAAACAAACCGTGCTTCTCACAACATTGGATACGGGCTTTGCTGAAAATGCACTATTGCCCGAAACGCAATGGTCACAGCAGCTCCATCCAATTACCATGAAACGCCCGGTTGAAAAGCCGAAATCCAAGATTCCAGGTGCATCTAAAGTGCGGAAAATCATTGTTTTTGGAGAAGATAAGTCAACCAAACAACCAGATTCAGGCCCCGTTTCAGCAGCCGAAAACCCCGCTACTGATACCTTCCGGGTAAGTCGACAACGGGTGTATGAAACTGCGTATTATCCTGATTTTCTCGTCGCTCAAATTGATCGTGGTTTTTTGAACATGACCTATCAACCGTATACTGGGAGTGGCTTTCAAAATCCTCCCATCAACGGATTATTCCGGATCGGACTGGCCGATTTGTTTGAAGATTACCGAATCACCGGTGGAATTCGTTTAGCTGGAAATCTCACAGGTAACGAATATCTGCTGGCCTTTCAATCATTAAAAAAGCGTCTCGATCGCACCTTGATTTTTCACCGACAAGGGCTGCAAAGCAATATTCTGGAAGGAACGCGGGTTTTGTTGCACACCCTGAGCGGCAAGTTATCGTATCCATTCAGCGAAGTAGCACGGTTAGACGGAAGCGTATCGTATCGGAATGACCGAACT
>CALQRR010000004.1 GCA_943333015.1 Chitinophaga pinensis
ATCGGGAGGAAATCTCTTGGTCTTGATGATGCAGAAAAAAAGCTTCTCCCGGATAATTGTTTGCTCCTATGTCGTGAAAGAGCAGAAATATTTTATTCAAAACCGGATTTAATGGCAAGAGTTCATCCGTCATCAATTCCTGCAGAATGAAATCACCCACTCGCAGTTGGACGTCCTGAGGTTCTCCCTGTTCGTCTACAGAATTGAAAATGATGGTTGAATTAGCGTAGCGAATCAGAATGCGTAGAATGTCTGCTTCTTGAGCAGCTGCTGATGGTCCGGCAAGCTCTTCTGTTTTTATCTGCGTAGCTAACGTTCCTTCCTCATCGGCCCAGAAATCATCCGGAATAGCATCCGGAACGGCACTTGGAACAGGGCCGGCATCACGGTCGTATTTTTTTCTGCTGCTACGGACTTGTTTGTTGAGTTCCTGAATCAACGTTTGCTCATCCATCTCCAGCAAAGAGGAGCATTTCCGGATGTATAACGACCGTAAAATCGGATCCGGAATGAGTGACAGGGAATGGATAATTTCACGAATCATTTCAGCCGTCCGAATCGGATCACCCTGCGCGTCATTTTGAAGGACGGAGGTTTTGAATTCGATGAAATCTTTCGCCTGTTGGCGGATGTATTCACGAACAAACACCGGTGAATTATTGCGGGCAAAGGAATCGGGATCTTCTCCATCCGGAAATAAAACCACCTTCACATTCATCCCCTGCTCCAGAATCATGTCCATTCCACGGAACGAAGCTTTAATACCCGCCGGATCCCCGTCGTATAAAATGGTCACGTTTTTCGTGTACCGATCGATGATTTTTACTTGCTCCGCTGTCAAGGATGTTCCAGAGGAAGAAACGACATTTTCGATCCCTGCCTGATGCATGGAAATGACATCGGTGTAACCTTCCACCAAGAGCGCTTCATCCTGGGTCATGATGGCTTTTCGAGCCAAGTGAATACCATACAAAACTGCACTTTTATGGTAAACATCTGATTCAGGCGAGTTGAGGTATTTCGCTTGTTTTTTATCAGCAATTAAAATCCTTCCGCCAAATCCGATCACTTTGCCACTAAGGTTGTGAATCGGAAACATTACTCTGTTTCGGAAACGGTCGAATTGCTTGCCTTCTTTATCGATGGTGAGACCTACACGAACCAGATAGTCCATGTTGTAGCCACTTTTTCGAGCGGCATCACTAAGTGTAGACCAGCCATCGGGATGAAATCCCAATTCAAACTTCCGTATTGTTTCATCCGTGAATCCACGTTCTCGGAAGTACGAAAGTGCAATAGCACGGCCGTTATCTGTTTCCCAAAGTTGATCTTGATAAAATTTGGCAGCCCATTGATTGACCAGAAGCAGAGATTCCCGCTCCTGCATCTCTTGTTTTACTTCTTCCGGCTGATTTTCCTCTTCTACATCGATCTGGTATTTTTTTGCCAAATATCGAATCGCCTCCGGATAGCTCATTTTCTCGAGCTCCATCACAAACCGAACGGAGTTTCCTGCTTCCCCACATCCAAAGCATTTGTATATGCCACGTGCCGGGGACACATTAAACGAAGGTGATTTTTCGTTGTGAAATGGGCACAGTCCTAACATACTCGAGCCGCGCCGTTTGAGGGAGACAAAATCGCCAACCACCTCTTCGATACGAGCCGTGTCCATTACTTTATCAATGGTTCGACGAGAAATCATGTGCTGCGAAGATACAAACCACAATCAGTGATTCCATGAACAACCTTACGAAGAAAATGCAATACAGGAAAAGTATTTGGTCTTTCGCACAAAAGGATGCTTTCACTGTTTTACTTTTACGCCCTCATGCCCAACCTCGATACGATAAAAGCTCCTATTACGAAGGAAATGGATGTCTTCGAACGCAAATTTCGCGATTCGATGAAGAGTTCTGTTCCGTTGTTGGAGAAGATTACGTATTATATTGTTAAACGGAAGGGAAAGCAAATCAGGCCGATGTTTGTCTTTCTTTCGGCGGGTATTTGTGGAGGTATTGTGGAAAGCACCTACCGCGCCGCCTCTATGATTGAGTTGCTGCATACAGCCACATTGGTGCACGATGATGTGGTGGATGATTCAAACGAACGGCGGGGATTCTTTTCCGTAAATGCACTTTGGAAGAACAAAATTGCCGTGCTTGTAGGCGATTATCTCCTTTCTAAGGGGCTTTTGTTGGCGGTGGATCATGAAGAGTTTCAGTTGCTGAAAATCGTCAGTGATTCTGTAAGAGAGATGAGTGAAGGGGAACTGTTGCAAATTGAAAAAGCCCGGCGGCTTGACATTCAGGAATCTATATATTTTGATATTATTCGCCAAAAAACAGCCACACTAATTGCGTCTTGTTGTGCTAGCGGAGCAGCTTCTGCAGGGGCCAGCAAAGAGCAGGTTGCTCAAATGAAACAAATTGGCGAAGATGTGGGCATTGCCTTTCAGATTAAAGACGATCTGTTCGATTATGAAAGCAGCAGTGCTATTGGGAAACCAACAGGCATTGATATCAAAGAGCGGAAAATGACACTTCCACTGATTTATACTTTGGCCAATTCCGATAGCAGTCAGAAACGTACAATCATCAACATCATCAAAAACCACAATACCGATCCGCGCCGGGTGGAAGAAGTACTTACCTGGGTGAGAAACGGTGATGGGATTCGATATGCTGAACAGAAAATGATGGAATACCGTGACAAAGCATTGAATGAACTGGCTTCATTTCCAGACAGCAACTATAAAACGTCCTTTATTGATTTGGTTCGTTTCACAACCGACCGGAAGAAGTGACAGGTGTTTCGGTCTTTCCGGCTGGAAAAAACATTTTGCACTACCTTTGCCTACTCATCTGAAAATACACCCGAAATGTACCCCGAACAAATAGTTACTCCCATGCGTGAAGAGCTTGCTTCTGCAGGCTTTCAGGAACTCAGAACTGCTGATGATGTTGATCAGGCGCTTAATCTGAAAGAAGGAACCACTCTGGTTGTTGTCAACTCAGTTTGTGGATGCGCTGCTGGTTCAGCTCGTCCAGGTGTGAAGATGGCCATCGAAAAAGCCAGCCGCAAACCTCTTCATTTGACTACCGTTTTTGCAGGAAATGATGCTGAAGCAACCGCTCAGGCGCGTAAATATTTCGCTCCATATCCACCATCATCACCAGCAATGGCTTTATTTAAAGATGGAAAACTGGTGCACTTCATAGAGCGTCATCACATTGAAGGACGCACGCCACAAATGATTGCTGAGAATCTTATAATGGCTTTTGATCAGTACTGTTAACAAACTCTGATCTGCAAAAAAAAGGCGACCATTGGTCGCCTTTTTTTTTGCTTTTTATTGTTCAATGACTTTCGGTACTCTGAAATAGTCGGAATCTTTTTTGGGTGCATTTTTCAAACCATCCCCCTGACTAATTTCCAAGTGAGCAATATCCGGACGGACAACATTGGTTTCGTCCACCATATATATAAGAGGTTCAATGCCATCGGTATCTATTTCATTGAGCTTCTCCACAAATGCAATGATCTTGTTCAGGTCAGAGACAATTTCTTCTTTCGCTTCATTTTTGTAGGATAAACGGGCTAGATGGGCCAGTTCGTCAACTACTGTTGTATTGACTGTCATGCTTTTTCGGCAAATATTCGCTTGAGCCAAGGCTCGAGTGTGTTGTTGAATTCAGTAGGATGTTCCATCATCGGAGCGTGACCGCAGTTATCTATCCAATAAAGTTCAGATTGAGGCAACAGGCGATGAAATTCTTCTGCGACTTCTGGTGGAGTGATTTGGTCATTCTTACCCCAGATCAGACACACTGGAAGATTCATGGTGTGCAGATCATCGCCCATGTTGTGACGAATGGCTGATTTAGCAAGAGCCAGAACGCGGATGAGTTTCTCTTTGTTATTGACGATTTCAAAAACCTCGTCAACAAGTTCCTTGGTTGCAACTTCCGGATTGTGGAATGTGAATTCGACTTTTTTTCGAATGAAATCATAGTCTTCGCGGCGTGGGAAAGATCCGCCCATCGCGTTTTCATAGAGCCCTGAACTACCGGTAAGCGTCATGGTATGAACCATTTCCGGATGATTGAGCACATACACTAAAGCTACATGGCCGCCCAAAGAATTCCCTAGGAGGTTAATGTCTTTGAAGCCTTTGAACTCCACAAAACGATGGATAAAATCGGCTAGACTTTTCACATCTGTTTCCTTAACAGGGAGTTCATATATCGGCATCATGGGGATGACCACCGTGAAATCGTCTTTAAACCTGTCGAGTACTTCCCTGAAATTACTGAGTGCTCCGAAGAGTCCATGCAGAATGAGTAGAACCGGGCCCTGACCTTGTTCTATGTACCTGAATTCACCTTCATTAATCAGTTCCTCTTGCATGCGTTATTCTTTAGAAACCGACCAAAAGTAACCAAGTTCCCGGAAGTACATTCATTGCGACAAAAAACCGGCTTTTCGGGTTCGTAATCGTCCATTCGATTTTCAAGACCAGGTCTTTTAATTGATAGTCTCCCCACAATTTACCACCACTTTAAAGTCAATGAAATCAATACTTTTAAGTAATGCAATAAATTTTACTGAAACAAGTTTTCAACAAAGTGGTAAGATGTGGTAAGCTGTGGTTTTTTATTCTATACTTTTACCTCCCAAATCAACCCTGTGGGATGACCAATTACATCGGTGAGTATGCATGTAAAGTAGACGCAAAGGGGCGGGTAATGATGCCTGCTGGCCTGATGAAGCAGTTTCCAGCTGCTTTGAGGGAGCGCTTTGTGATCAACCGAAGTGTGTTTCGTCGTTGCTTGGTCTTGTACCCGATGGATCTTTGGGAAGAAACCATGAACGACCTGGCGAAGCTGAATCGCTTCAACAAGGACAATGATGATTTTATCCGGCAGTTCACCAATGGAGCAGTCAATGTTGAGGTAGATGCGACTAATCGCATTCTGGTTCCGCGTAGGCTGGCAGATTTTGCCGGCATAGCTGCCGATCTGGTGTTTTCTGCTAATCTGAACAAGATTGAGATCTGGTCGGCTGCAGGGTACGATAACGTGATGGGCTCATATGATCCCGATAGTTTCGCACAGCTTGCCGAGAAAGTAATGGGTAAGCTAGGCGGTGATGCGGAGAAAGCATGAGTTATCACGACCCCGTTCTTTTACACGCCTGTGTAGACGGTCTTCGGATTCAACCTTCCGGCACCTATGTCGATGTCACCTTTGGGGGCGGAGGTCATAGTCGGGAGATACTGAAGCATCTGGGCCCTGAAGGAAGGCTGTTTGCTTTCGATCAGGACAACGATGCTGCAGCCAATGTTCCCGATGATGAGCGTTTCACGCTGATTCCCCACAATTTCAAGTACCTCAAAAATTACCTGAAGTTGTATAGGGCCATTCCCGTTGACGGCATTCTTGCTGATCTGGGGGTATCCTCACATCAGTTTGATGAAGCTGGCCGCGGTTTCTCCATCCGTTTTGATGCTGCACTTGATATGAGAATGAACTCCCAACAGGGACTTGATGCTCAGAAGTTGCTCGAAACTTATTCGGAAGAAGACCTGAGAAGGATCTTCCGTGAATATGGGGAATTGCCCGAAGCCGGTAAGCTTGCCCGCCACCTGATCAATGTTCGTGGTGACCGGCCGATTAAAACAACACAGCAGCTCATGGATCTGATTCGTCCGTTCATGCGCCGCGGTCAGGAACACACCTTCGCCGCTCAGGTATTTCAGTCCATTCGGATTGAAGTCAACGATGAGCTCGATAGTCTTCGGCACTTGCTCCGGCAATCCGTTGAAGTGCTTCGGCCAGGAGGAAGGTTGGTGGTGATGAGTTACCATTCTTTGGAAGACAGACTTGTGAAGAATTTCATCCGGAGTGGAAAGTTTGAAGGTGAAGCGGAGAAGGATCTTTTTGGAAATACGAAAGTGCCCTACAAAGCAATAACGCGGAAACCCATCCGCCCTGACGAGCAGGAACTCGAACGAAACAACAGAGCGCGAAGTGCCCTCTTGAGAATTGCAGAAAAGAACGAAGAATGAACAAAGTCAGAAATACATCCAATGATGAAGGCCGCAAAGCCAACAAAGCACCGCGCAAGCAGAGTGCTTTTGTTGCTATGCTGCTATCTGTCATCGACGGAAGTTTTCTAAACGCAGCTGGAAAACGGAGCAATCTACCTTTCGGTCTGTTTATCGCCTTGATCATCGGTTTTTATATCGCCAATACCTATAATGCTGAGCGGACCATCCGTGAAACAGATCGTATTGGAATCCAATTGAAAGATTACCGAGACGAATATATCAGCTTGAAGTCAGAACTGATGTTCCGTTCTAACCAAAGTCAAGTTGCTGTGCAGGTTGCACCTCTTGGCTTACTTGAAGCAAAGGAGCCGCCGCACAAACTCATTATTGAGCAAACAGATTCAACACAAACCAACGACTAGTGGAAACGCCCAAAGACATACTCTGGCGCCTTCGGCTGATATATATCGTCGTTGTGTTTTTTGGCCTGCTCATTCTGGGGCGGGCTTTTAGCATTGGAATTGTCAACAGAGAATTCTGGTTAGCAAAAAAAGAACATCAGACCATTCGCCTGAATACGATTGAAGCGATTCGTGGAAATGTGTTTTCATCTGACGGAAGTCTCCTCGCTACGTCACTTCCTATATACAATGTATATATGGACCTGAAGGCAGAAAATCTGGATAAGATTTTTGACAAGGGAGTTGATTCGCTTTCGATGATGATGGCGAAAACGTTTGGTGATAGATCTGCAGCATCCTATAAGAGTGACCTGCGTCGTGAACGTCGTAAAAAGAACCGGTACTATTTGCTCAGACGCGATGTACGTCATAGTGAGCTGAAGATCATGCGGAAATTTCCCATTCTGCGCTACGGAAGATTCCGTGGAGGGATGTTGGTAGAAACCCGGTTACGCCGTGAAATGCCTTTTCGCCATTTGGCATTACGAACACTCGGTCGTTATCAGGAAGGGGTGAATGCTATCGGAATTGAAGGAGCTTTTAATGAATCGCTTAAAGGTGTTCGTGGGAAACAACTGGAGCAGAAAATTTCTGGTGGAACCTGGATTCCTTTAAATGACGGTGCAGAGGTGGAACCCAAAGAAGGCAATGACATCGTTTCTACCATTGATATTGAAATTCAGGATGTTGCCGAAGCGGAATTAATGCGTCAGCTCCGCAAACACAACGCTGAAAATGGATGTGTGGTTTTAATGGAAGTTGAAACGGGATATATCCGTGCTATTGCAAACCTTGGACGCACGGGTGACAGCACGTATGCCGAAAACTATAATTATGCAATCGGTGCAGGTTCTGAACCGGGGTCAACATTTAAGTTGGCTTCGTTGATGGCTTTGTTTGAAGACGGACTGGCCAAACCAACCGACATGATCAACACCCATGGCGGGAAAGTGAATTACAAAAACCGCACGATGAACGATTCACACGAAGGTGGATATGGTGTGATTCCGCTTTCAAAAGCATTTGAACTGTCATCCAATACTGCAATTTCTCAAGCCGTTTATCAGGCTTACCGGGCTAATCCTAAGAAATTCACTGACCGAATCCGAGCGTTTCATTTAGATGAGTTACTCGGATTGCAGATCAGCGGGGAATCACAGCCAATCATCAAAGATCCATCAAGTAAAACCTGGTCAGGTACATCCCTGCCCTGGATGTCTATTGGATATGAATGCCGGATGGCTCCCATTCAAATTCTCTCTTTTTATAATGCGGTGGCCAACAACGGCCGTTTTATGAAGCCACAATTTGTGGAAGAGATTCGCTATCGTGGGCAAGCAATTCGTCGGTTTGACCCTGTTGTAATTGACCCGGCAATTTGTTCTCCGGCAACCATTGCCAAGCTTAAGCCAATGTTAGAAGGTGTCGTTGAAAGAGGAACTGCGACGAATCTCAAAAACCCATATTATAAAATCGCTGGCAAAACGGGTACTGCTCAAATTGCATCTGGTAAAGACGGTTACGGTGGAAAAGGTGCTAAGAAGTACCAAGCTTCGTTTGTAGGTTATTTCCCCGCCGACAATCCCAAGTATTCCTGCATTGTGGTTGTAAGTGCACCTTCCAATTCGGTCTACTATGCCAATTTGGTTGCAGGGCCGGTTTTTAAAGAAGTGGCGGATAAAGTCTATGCACAAAACATCGAGATTCAGGAGAAGACTCCAACGCTACTTGGCCTAAATACAGGAAATCAGATTGTAACGGGTTCTGGAGATGACCTCGCTGTGATGATGCAGAAAACAGGAATGAAAGGGACTCAGCCCGTTGGAGAGGAATGGGTGCAGATGCGCATTGAGGGAAATCATTCCGTTTCTCAGCTTAAGAAAATATCCGAAAATCAGGTGCCCGATGTACGCGGCATGGGACTGAAGGATGCTATGTATATTCTTGAAAATCAAGGAATGCGTGTACGAATTATTGGAAAAGGAATCGTGCGGACTCAATCTATCCCCGCTGGTTCTGTCATCCAGAAAAATATGGAAGTCGTTCTCGAACTCACCTGATATGAGACTGCTAAGAGACATATTATACAAAGCTGGTGCTGTCGAAATACAGGGCTCAACAAATCTTGCGATTCTGTCTGTAACGGCCGATTCACGCAAAGTGGAAAAGAATGGTCTGTTTGTCGCTGTGCGCGGTCTTCATTCTGATGGGCATGCATTTATCACTACTGCTGAAGAGAATGGCGCTATAGCCGTTGTATGTGAAGAATTACCAGAAGTGCTTCAGGTAAAAGTCAGCTACATCGTTGTTAAGAACAGTGCGTTGGCTTTAGGACGAATTGCATCTAATTTTTTCGACAATCCGTCTTCGCGCATTAAGGTAGTTGGGGTGACCGGAACCAACGGCAAGACAACAGTCGCAACGTTACTTTTTCAATTGTTTCAGACGCTTGGTCATCCTTGTGGATTGCTATCGACTGTAAAAAACCAGATTGGATCAGAGGTGCTTCCTTCTACACATACAACACCAGATCCGGTTCAGTTGCAATCACTGCTCGACCGTATGGTGAAAGCCGGGTGCACATATGCTTTTATGGAAGTGAGTTCACATGCTGTGGATCAGCATCGTATTCACGGAGTTGATTTTTCAGGCGGTGTTTTTACCAATCTGACCCACGATCATCTCGATTACCACAAGACATTTGAAAATTATCTAGCGGCCAAACAGCGCTTTTTCACTGAGCTTCCCTCCGATGCATTTATGTTGGTGAATCTCGATGATGAACAGGGCCTGACAATGTCAGCTTTCTCAAAGGCATCACTGCACACCTATGGCTTTAGTCAAGGAGCTGATTTTTCATGTCGCATTCTTGAAAAAGAACTTGGAGGAATGTTACTCCGGCTGGATGATCAAGATGTTTGGACTCCTCTGATTGGCGTTTTTAATGCGTCTAATTTGTTGGCTGTATATGGAGTGGCGGTATTGCTCGGTCAGGATAAAGTCAACACCCTTACCGCATTGAGCACATTGCGCAGTGTGGAAGGTCGGTTTCAGTATGTGCAATCAGAGGAAAAAATCACCGCAATTGTTGATTATGCCCATACCCCGGATGCATTGGAAAATGTGCTTCGGACCATTGCAGAACTTCGTACTGGAAATGAGCAGGTTATTACACTGGTTGGTTGCGGCGGAGACCGGGATGCAGCCAAGCGTCCTGAAATGGCACGTATTGCTTGTGAAATGAGCGATAAGGTGATTTTGACGTCAGACAATCCACGTTCAGAGGAACCAGAAGAAATTATTCGCCAGATGAAAGTTGGTGTGGATGCAGTCCATGCTAAAAAAGTTTTGGTCATCACTGACCGTCGGGAAGCTATTCGAACGGCGAGCGCCTTAAGTAAACCAGGCGATATTATTCTGATTGCCGGAAAGGGCCATGAAAAATACCAGGAAATCAAAGGGGTAAAACACCCTTTTGATGATATGGAAGAAGTGAAAGAAACATTTAATCTACAGGGAAGCTGATGTTGTATTATCTCTTTGATTATCTCGATAAGCATACTGGATTTCCGGGAGTTGGACTGTTTCAGTTTATCTCTTTCCGCGCAGCGATGGCATTGATCCTGTCGCTTATCATATCTATGGTTTTTGGAAAAAAAATCATTCAGTATCTGCAGCTAAAACAAGTGGGTGAAACCATTCGGGATCTTGGTCTTCAAGGGCAAATGAACAAGCAGGGAACTCCCACCATGGGCGGTCTCATTATTCTTTCCTGCATCCTCATTCCGACGCTATTATTTGCGAAGCTTCACAATGTCTACATCATCACCTTATTGCTATCCACGGTTGGCCTTGGATTAATTGGTTTCCTAGACGATTATATCAAGGTCTTTAAGAAGAATAAAGAAGGACTGGCTGGTCGGTTTAAAATAGTTGGTCAGGTTGGTATTGGTTTGCTGGTAGGAGCGGTGCTTTATTTTCATCCCGATGTTACTATCCGTCGTCAAATAGTAGGAGCACCCGCTACTGAACAGGTTGTCGGAACGAATGAGATGTCGGTTCGGAATGAAAAATATGTGGATGCCAAAGCTCCTATTACTACTATTCCTTTTGTAAAAAATCACGAGTTCAACTACTCAAAAATTCTTTCGTTTCTGGGAGATAATTATGAAAAGTGGGCGTGGCTCATTTTTATTCCTGTGGTTATTTTCATCATCACAGCTGTTTCCAACGGAGCCAATATGACCGATGGTCTTGATGGTCTTGCTGCTGGAACAACTGGCATCATTGGGTTTGTATTAGCCTTGTTTGCCTACGTTTCGGGTAACCTCATTTTTGCTGATTACCTCAATATCATGTACATCCCCAATTCGGGAGAGATTGTGATCTATATGAGTGCTTTTGTTGGCGCCTGTGTTGGTTTTCTTTGGTACAACAGCTATCCGGCACAGATCTTCATGGGAGATACCGGAAGTCTGGCTTTAGGAGGAATCGTTGCCGTTGTGGCGATTATGCTTCGCAAGGAACTTATGATTCCGATTCTCTGTGGTATTTATCTAGTGGAGAACCTCAGTGTGGTGATGCAGGTGAGTTATTTCAAATACACCAAAAAACGCTATGGTGAAGGCCGCCGAATTTTCAGGATGGCTCCTTTGCACCATCATTTTCAAAAAATGGGTTTTCACGAATCCAAGATTGTAGCCCGTTTCTGGATTGTCGGTATTGCACTGGCAGCTCTCACCATCATTACACTCAAACTCCGCTAAGTCGTGGATACGAAGCAACATATAACCATTCTAGGCGCCGGCGAAAGCGGTGTTGGGGCAGCCATTCTGGCGAAGCTCAAGGGATGGCATGTATTCGTGTCTGACAAAGGAGCAATTCCTGCTAAATACAAAACAGAGCTTGAAGGGGCAAGTATTGCTTTTGAAGAAGGATTCCATTCTGACGACCGTGTTCTGGGAGCAGAGCTGATTATTAAAAGTCCAGGTATTCCTGATAAAGCGCCCATTGTCATAGAAGCCCACAAACGTGGAATTCCGGTGATTTCTGAAATCGAATTTGCTGCGCGCTATACGAATGCAAAGCTGATCGCGATCACTGGTACGAATGGGAAAACCACCACCACGCTTTTAACCTATCATATCTTCAAAAAGGCAGGTCTAAACGTAGCTGTAGCTGGAAATGTTGGGCGCAGTTTCGCCCGTCAGGTGGCTGAATCCGAGCACGATTTCTACATTCTGGAATTGAGCAGTTTTCAACTCGATGGCATGTACCAGTTCAAAGCAGATGTGGCGGTATTGCTCAATATCACTCCCGATCATCTGGACAGATACGACTATCAACTAAGCAATTATGTGTTTTCCAAGTTTCGCATTCTGCAGAATATGGATGCGCATGGATACTTTATCTATTGTGCGGATGATCCGATTACTGTTGCGGCACTAAACAATCATCCTACACCCGCCCGAAAGCTTCCCTTTTCACTCAGTAAACCTCAGGAACAGGGCGCATTTATTCAAGAAAACCAACTTCACTTCACTATAAACGATCCACTCATTATGTCCATTTTCGACCTCGCCCTACAAGGCAAACACAATCAATACAACTCCATGGCAGCCGGAATTTCTGCCAGGGTGTTCGAAATCCGTAAGGATATGGTACGCGAAAGCCTAATGGACTTTGAGAACATTGAACATCGTCTCGAATTTGTAACGAAAGTGCACGGCATCGAATTTATCAACGATTCCAAAGCGACCAATGTCAATTCGACCTGGTATGCACTCGAAAGTATGACCAATCCGATTGTCTGGATCGTAGGTGGAGTGGACAAAGGGAATGATTATAACATGCTCACAGAACTTGTACGTGGCAGAGTGAAGGCTATCGTATGCATGGGCAAGGACAACCAAAAAATCCACGAAGCTTTTCATGGAATGGTGGAGCATATTGTAGATACAAACAGTGCTACAGAAGCTGTGAAGGCGGCCTATCTTTTAGGTAAGAAAGGAGATACGGTTCTTCTGTCACCAGCTTGTGCCAGTTTCGATTTGTTCGAAAACTACGAAGACCGTGGTCGCCAGTTTAAAAAAGCGGTTCGCGAACTTTAATAAATCTGATTCATGAACCTTCCTGCTATATACGCCAAAGGAGACCGCACCATCTGGATCGTGGTGTTGCTTCTCTCAGTGCTTTCTGTTCTTGCTGTTTACAGTGCGACAGGGACGCTTGCGTATGCCAAACAAGGAGGGAATACGGAACATTATCTGGTCAAACATTTGTTTCTAGTGATGACCGGAATCGGGTTGATGTACGTGACCCATTTAGCTCATTACCGAATCTTTTCACGGATTGGTCAGATTGCGATATGGGTTGCGGGGCCGCTTTTGTTGATTACGCTTGCAACAGGAACCAATTTGAATGAGGCAAGCCGTTGGATTACCGTTCCAATCATAAATGCAACGTTCCAAACTTCCGACTTTGCTAAACTTGCGTTGATCATGTATCTGGCTCGTTTGCTTTCTCGTAAGCAAGACCAAATCAAGGAATTCAAAGACACTTTCTTGATTTTGATGATTCCTATTTTTATAATCTGCGGGCTCATTTTACCTGCTAATTTTTCTACGGCAGCAATTCTTTTTGCGACTTCTCTCGTGCTTCTCTTTGTAGGGAGAGTCAATATGAAGTACATCCTAATTTTGGTAGCAACTGGAATTTTGGCATTTGGTTTATTTGTCGTTGTTGCACTAAATATTGATTTGCCGGGGCGTATAGGAACATGGAGGGCACGCATCGAGAACTTCAGCAGCGGTGAATCGGAAGCGAATTTTCAAGCAGAACAGGCCAAAATCGCTATCGCAAATGGAGGCGTTTTCGGTCAAGGGCCTGGAAATTCCACACAGCGTAATTTTCTCCCTCATCCATATTCTGACTTTATTTTTGCCATCATCCTTGAGGAATATGGCTTCGTTGGCGCATCAATTTTAATGTTGCTGTACCTCATTTTACTCCTACGGGTAGTAAGAATGATTCGTTACAGTCCGCAGGCGTTTGCCTCATTTCTTGCTGTTGGTTGTTGTTTGATGCTGCTTTTTCAAGCGTTCATCAACATGGCCGTTGCAGTGAATCTTTTCCCTGTTACGGGTCAGGCTTTACCATTGGTGAGTATGGGAGGAACATCCATTTGGTTTACAAGCATTTCGATAGGAATAATTCTCTGCGTTAGCCGTTTCTGTGTAAAGGAGAAAGGAGGGGAAGATGAGCTCGTATAAGTTTATCATTTCGGGTGGAGGAACTGGTGGGCATATTTTTCCTGCTGTTGCTATTGCCAATGGAATCAAAGAACGATTTCCGCAGGCAGAAATTCTTTTTGTTGGAGCCAAGGGCCGCATGGAGATGGAAAAAGTTCCTGCTGCTGGCTACGAAATTGTGGGATTAAACATCACAGGAATTCAACGTTCATTCTCGCTAAAAAATTTACTTGTTCCGTTCCGTTTACTCGGAGCCTTGCTCGAAGCCGGTAAAATCCTCCGACGTTTTAAACCTAATGTGGTCATCGGAGTGGGCGGATATGCTAGTGGAGCGGTGTTGTATATGGCAACGTTAAAGGGAATACCAACGTTGGTTCAGGAGCAGAATTCTTTTCCCGGCATCACCAATAAATTACTTGCTAAACGTGTAAATCTTCTGTGCGTCGCTTATACTGGGATGGATCGCTTTTTTTCGCTTGCTAAACTCCGTTTGACAGGCAACCCTGTCCGGCAGGAGATTGCCGCTCAAGCAGGAAAGCGCGAAATAGCATTGAAGCATTTTAGTCTCGACCCTAGCCGACAGACATTATTGGTCATTGGCGGAAGTCTTGGAGCACGCTCAATTAACGAAAGTATACTTGCTGCTTTACCGTCCATTCAAAAAGCTGGACTTCAACTCATCTGGCAAACTGGAAATGGATTTGATGTTACCGCGGCTGAGGCTGTTCGTGCATTTAATGACCCGGCTATACAGACATTCGCATTTATAAAAGAGATGGATTTAGCATATGCAGCTGCCGATCTGGTTGTTTCCAGAGCAGGTGCATTGGCTGTTTCGGAACTCTGTCTGGTCCGGAAAGCATGCATACTTGTACCGTATCCGTTTGCTTCTGAAGACCATCAAACTCACAACGCACAATCGTTGGTGGAAAAAGGAGCTGCACTGCTTGTTACAGATAGCGATGCACGAACGAAACTTGCAGAGGTTGCACTCGCCTTGGCTTCTGATCCCGTGAAACGGGCAGGACTAGAGCAAGCAATCGCTGCGTTGGGCATGCCTGACGCAACAAAAAATATTGTGGATGAAGTTATTAATCTGATGCCTGCCTGATATGAATCTGCAAGCTGTTACATATGTCTATTTCTTGGGCGCCGGTGGTATCGGCATGAGCGCTCTTGGACGCTATTTTCTGCGTCGGGGAATTGCTGTGGGCGGTTATGACAAGACTTCAACAGCACTTACATCGGAACTTTTGGCAGAAGGAATGGAAATCGGATTTACTGATTCGGTGGCTCATTTGCCAAAAGCATTAACACAACCTACCGACAAGGAAACATGCCTGGTAGTGTATACTCCTGCAATTCCTGCCGACAGCGCCCAGCTGAATTTCTTGCGATCGGAGGGTTTTACCATGATAAAACGTGCTGAAGTACTTGGCCTGATTTCTCGCGCTCATAAAACCATTGCTGTTGCAGGAACACATGGGAAAACAACAACATCCACACTCATAGCGCATTTGCTTGAGCAAGGCGGAATGCAACCGGTGGCATTTCTGGGTGGTATTTCGGTGAATTACAACAGCAATTATTTGCCAGGAACAGCCGAGAGCATTTTGGTCGCCGAAGCGGATGAATACGATCGTTCATTCCTGCAATTGTTTCCCGAGACAGCTGTTATTACATCCACAGATGCTGACCATCTGGATATTTACGGGGAGAAAAACGCCCTTGTTGAATCCTTTACCGCATTTGCCGATCAGGTTCATCCTGAAGGTACGTTGATCCTTAAATCAGGTCTCGATTTACCGGAACGTTTATACAGTAAAGCTATTACCTATCATACAGAACTTCCCGCTGATGTAAGGTTGGAAAACTGTGTTTCGGAAGGTGATCGCTATCGGTTTGATGTGCGTTACAACGATCATCTGATGCGCGGGTTGACATTAGGTCTACCCGGATTTCACAATGTGGAAAATGCCTTGGCGGCCATTGCTGCTGTGTATGAGAATGGTTTGGATGAAGCGCAGATTCGTGCTGGATTAGAAAGTTTTACAGGCGTAAAGCGTCGGTTCGAATAC
>CALQRR010000005.1 GCA_943333015.1 Chitinophaga pinensis
CCTGCATTTTTCCATGCAGTTATTCCTCCCTGAAGATCATTGGCCGATTTAAACCCCAGTGATCCAACCAATGGAAGTGCTTGACCGCTGCGGTTTCCGGAGGCGCAATATATCAAGAGGTTTTTCTTTTTATCAAGTAAATTGATGCGTTGCTTAAAATCGGGTTGATAAAAATCAATATTAACTGCACCGGGAATAGTTCCGGATTTAAATTCAGAAGCCGTCCGGATATCAACGATTATTGTATTTGCAGCCTGTACTTTTTCGCTGAATTGATTCACATTGAGGCGTCCGGTTTGCGCAAGGACAGTTGATCCTGAAACCATAAGCAACATCAATAGGAATCTGAAAAACGTTTTCATGGGATGTGAATTTTATAAGTAAAAAATGAATTAATGAGGCAATTTTAAACGGTAACGGCTGTAAACCCATGTTCCTGCAAGCGCACTTAAAATACTGACAAGAATGACAGGATAACCAGCACCCAGAAGGGCATACAGTGGACCGGGACATGCCCCGGCAAGTGCCCATCCCATTCCGAAAATAGTTCCACCGATAATGGAGCCTTTATTCAGTTTTTTATCCGGGATGATGATTTCTTCTCCGTTGATTGCCTTTGCGTCCAGTTTACGAATGATGAAAATTGAAATCATGCCAACAACAATGGCTGATCCGATAATACCGTACATGTGAAAACTCTGAAAACGAAACATTTCCTGAATGCGAAACCAGGAAACAGCTTCCGTTTTGGTTAGAACGAGACCAAAAACAGCACCGATCACTATAAATTTGATGTTTTTCATAGCAGGTCGTTTAGAGGAAAGAATAAATCCAAGGAGCGATGACCCACGTCATGAGCAGGCCACCAATAAAAAAGAAAATCACAGTGATGAGGGAGGCAAACTGAAGCGAAGAAAGCCCCATGATGGCATGTCCGGAAGTGCATCCACCGGCATACCGGCTTCCAAATCCAATCATAAAAGCACCCAGCACAATGACTACAAAACCTTGCAGTGTAAAAAGTGCCGACCAGCTATAAACATCCGAAGGAATCAAGCCATTGAAGGAATGAATTCCCAGCGCTTCAATGTCCCGAACGGTTTCAGGGGAGATGTTGACAGGCTCCCCATTGTTGAGTAAAACACCGCCGATAAATCCACCGATGATCATTCCGAAAGCAAAAAATAAATTCCAAGCCTCTTCCTTCCAGTTGTATTGCAGAAAAGGGATATTGGCTGGAAGAACGGCGGCACACGTATGTCGCAGGGAAGAAGAAATCCCCAGCATTTTATTGCCCAAAAGAAGTAAAAGTGGGACCGTCAAACCGATGAGTGGTCCGCTCACATACCAAGGCCACGGCTTCATGATTAATTCCAGCATCAGTCTTTCAGTTTGAATGTGAGTAAAGGTTTATACACGTGATTCACCAAATCGGCAGAAACACATCCGTTGATGAATTTATTTAATCCGGTGCGCTGCATACTTCCAATGGCAATCAGTTCGATGTTTTCGTTGGCTGCAAAATGCATGATACCTTCTTCAACATCCAAATCATTGTAAACGGCAAATTCCACATTCTCAAGGGCGTGCTTTGCTGCGAACGCTTTCATATGGGAAATCGCCTCGTGATCGGATAGGAAATCCTTGGGTGTATTGACGCGCAGGAGATACAATTTCGATTGAAATGTTTTTTGTAGCTCCAGTAGCAATTCACTGTGTGGTACATCGTTGGTATTGAACGAGCCGGCCAGCACAATGCTCCGGAGTTCCAAATCAGGCCGTTCGCATTTGAGTGTTAAAACAGGCATTGTAACGTGCATGGAAACATTTTCGGCATGCGAACCGGTGATGAGTTCTTTTACGCCCGTAGATCCATGCGTAGCCATCACAATCAGATCCGCCTGATACCGTTCGGCATAGCGCACTGTTTCTGCATTTACATGTCCAAAACACACACAGGTAGTTACTCCAATGGAAGCATCCTGAATCCAGTTATTCAGCAGCACAACAGCTTCTTCCTTTTTCTTCTTCGGAATGCTGACATCCATTTCGCCATCATCAAACAAATCACCTTCTGGCGTTAGTAAAATATGGGAAGGAAGCGGCACCACATGGAGCAGATGAATTTCAGCACCGGTAGCTTTCGATATCCGGATTGCCAGATCGCGTGCATAGCCGGAGAGCTCCGAAAAATCGACCGGAATTAAAATGCGTTTCATGAAGCGTTGATTTTAAGCAGAAAGAATAAATAAACTCAGGTTGTTTTATGTGCGTTTTTTCTGTCCGTTGGGCTAAACAACCCAGGAATAAGTGCGCCCATCATAGCCATGTACAAAGTGCTATTTAAAGGCGAACCGGTAATGGTACATCCATTTTCGCACCCGTAAAACTGCCAGTAAAGATAACCGGCAATTCCTCCTAGAATGGCTCCTAAAAAAGGCCAGCGTAGTTTAAGCAGGATTGCTTTCATGACTAACGGATTTTAGAAATCAAGCTGTTCCAAGGACCTCCGTTAATAGCTGTCAATCCCGCTGCCTGAAGTGTATTCTTAGCCATACTGCTGCGGGCGCCACTGCGGCAACACGTAATGTATGTCTTGTTCTTCTTGCGTAATTCATCCAATTTTCCACGAATAGCATCGACAGGAATATTGATGGCTCCCGGAATATGTCCGGATTTAAATTCAGATGCGGTTCTCACATCTAAAATGACGGCACCGTCGGCAACCAGTTTTTTGAAATCGGTAGGTTCTCCGAAAAGTTTATTTAGGAATCCGAACATGATCAGTTTTGTGTTAGTTCTGCTTGTAAATCGTAGACACTTCCGCCATTATACACTTCCGTAAAACCGGCTTGTTTAAGGATCGATGTAGCCATTCCACTGCGAGCTCCACTGCGGCAATAAAGCAAATAAGGAGCTGGCAATGAGCGGATTTCATCGAGTTTGAACGGTATCTGTTCAACTGGGAAATTTACGGCACCCGGAAGTTTATCGGCTGCAAATTCCATCGGGCTTCTCACATCAATGATGGTGGTCCCGGGAGTGTTGAGTAATTCAGAAATTGATTTCATGACTTGATTTTTTAAAAAGGAGCTGCCGTTTAAATTTTAAAAACTGCAGCTCCTTTGTGTGGTGATTTTTTGAACTATTACAGAAGTGTTGATGGGCAAACATATTCACTCACAGCAACTTTACCTGTTTCCTTGATGGCTTTAAATCCACCCTGAACATCAATCAGGTTGTCGTATCCACGTGCTTTCAAAATGGAAGAAAAAATCATGGAACGATAACCACCGGCGCAATGCACCATGTACGTTTTGTTTTTATCCACTTTAAGCATGCTGTCGTTGATGAAATCGAGGGGTGCATTTTCAGCATTCAGCATGTGTTCGCTCAGGTATTCACTGCTTTTACGAACATCTAAAACCTCAACGTTTCCGGTTTTCAGTTCCAGAACCATTTCATCAGCAGTGATGGACCGAATGGCATCTGTTTCGCGTGAATCAGCTATCCAACTTTGAATTCCTCCTTTGAGGAAACCCAAGGCATTGTCGTAACCAACACGTGCCAGACGCGTGACAACTTCTTCTTCGCGACCTTCATCCGTTACCAGCAAAATTGCTTGTTTGATGTCAGGAATCATCGCTCCAACCCAAGGTGCAAAACTTCCATCAATGCCGATATTGATTGCATTGGGAATAAATGCTTTGGCAAATGTTTGCGCATCGCGGGTATCGAGAATGACCGCTCCGGTTTCATTAGCAGCAGCTTCAAAAGCAGCAGGACTAAGCGCATGCGTTCCTTGTTCAAGAACAGCATCGATCCTTGCATACCCTTTTTTATTCATCGCCACGTTGAGTGGAAAATACGCTGGAGGCGGCATTAATCCTGTGGTTACTTCTTTAACAAATTCCGCTTTCGACATATTGGCGCGAAGTGCATAATTGTTCTGCTTCTGGTTGCCAAGTGTATCGGTTGTTTCCTTGCTCATGTTCTTTCCACAAGCACTCCCTGCGCCATGTGCCGGATATACGATGATATCATCGGCCAGCGGCATGATTTTATTTCGAAGGGAATCGAACAGTGTTTCAGCCAATTGTTCCTGCGTCATGTGAGCAGCTTTTTGCGCCAAATCTGGACGTCCTACATCGCCAATAAACAAGGTATCTCCACTAAAAAGAGCGGTGTCTTTTCCGTGTGCATCGATGAGGAGAAAACAGGTGCTTTCCATGGTGTGCCCTGGCGTATGCAGGACTTTAAATTGGATATTTCCCACCTTAAAAATCTCCCCGTCTTGTGCAATATGCGCGTCGAAATCGGGATTTGCATTGGGGCCAAATACAATCTGAGCACCCGTCTTTTTTGCCAGGTCCAAGTGACCAGAAACAAAATCGGCGTGAAAATGCGTTTCAAAAACGTATTTAATTTTAACACCCGAAGCCTCAGCTCTTGCGAGATACGGTTCAACTTCGCGAAGCGGGTCAATCACAACTGCCTCCCCATTGCTCTCAATAAAATATGCGCCTTGAGCAAGACATCCGGTATAAATCTGTTCTACTTTCATGTGTGCTTTTTTTCGGTTTCTGATGGTGCAAATTTCCGTTATGCTGGGAATGTGATTCGTGACTTGAATCACTCCGTCAGCATATTTTTAACTATTTGGGAAAAATAATTCCTTCGTCAGAATGTAAATGCCCATAGCCAATACAAACCAGCCGAATCCTTTTTTCAGCTTTTCTCCATCAATATGGTTGCTCAATTTATTTCCGGCAATAATTCCTACAATGGCCAATGCGCTGACAATAAAAAGTAATTTCCAATCGATAGTATGTTGTCCAAGATCGCCCGTAAAGCCAATCAGTGATTTTGCAGCGATGATGAGTAAAGATGTGCCAACGGCTTGCTTCATAGGTAATTTGCTCAAGAGCACCAATGCCGGAATAATGAGAAATCCTCCTCCAGCACCCACGAGACCTGTTAACACCCCGACCACAATTCCTTCGATAAAAATCAACGGATAATTGAACACCTGCGCTTCAATTACTTCAGCTTTCTTTTTCCCACTTTTAATCATCGAATACGATGCGGCTAACATTAATACCGCAAAAAGCACCATTAAAAAAATGGCTTTGGTAATGACCAATCCGCCTAAGGTAAAAAGCTCATCGGGGATAAGCGGTATAATAAATTTCCGGGTGAGAAAAACGGCAGCAATAGAAGGACCACCAAAGACAATCGCAGTTTTCAGATTGACCATCCCCTGACGGTATTTGGGAAAAACACCCACGAGTGACGTCAACCCGACAATAAAAAGAGAATAAGCCGTTGCAATGACCGGTTCAACTCCGAACAGGTAAACGAGAACAGGAACAGTCAAAATAGAACCACCGCCACCAATGAGGCCAAGCGCGATTCCAATAAGCAGTGAAGCAACATATCCGAAGATTTCCATTATTCTGAATTTTGTGCAAAATTGAACGTAAGTAGCGGTGTATGTCGTGACATGTATCACATTAACAGAAACCAATATGCATTGATCTGAATTTCTAGAGATTATAAATAATTCTGCTCAAAACGACCCTGTGAAGGAACTAAAATTGTTTAAAACAGAATGGAGATGTGCGCAAATAAATGTCGTTAATAGTAAACGATAAAAGGCAAAGATGCATGATACTACCGCTGATCTGAATCAGATCATTTTGCGTATGTTAGCGTGAAAAGCGTGGAAATAATCAAGTTGTTATCATTCGAATATTGAGGTAAACGATCGTCTTCATCTTGCCGACTGATGCCACAAATTAACGTGGGTAGTATAGAAAGAGGAACACTGAAAACTGCGGTTTAATTACTGTGAAAATAAACAAGCCCCTTTGCGCATTGTTGAAATACCCGATTTCACCTGAACAGATGCAACACGAACTATTCCCTTCGCCACAAACCGATCCTACACAGAATCTTTTACCCAAAGATGGTTGTGTGCAGTATTATGGAAAAATACTTGATCAGCAAAAGGCAGACGATTACCTGCATGCTTTAACCAAACATATTGATTGGCAAAATGATCGTGTCTTTATGTTTGGGAAAGAAATTATTACCAAACGAAAAGTCGCCTGGTATGCCGATAAACCTTATGCATACACCTATTCCAACACTACGAAAAAAGCACATCTCTGGACAGAAGAATTACTTCATTTAAAAATGCTTGTCGAAAAAATCAGCTTATGTACGTTTAATTCGTGTTTGCTAAATCTTTATCACAATGAACAGGAAGGAATGGCCTGGCACAGCGATGACGAAAAAACATTGAGCAGCGAAAGTGCGATTGCCTCATTGAGTTTCGGTGCTGAGCGGAAATTTGGGTTTAAACACAAACGGGAAGATTTAAAGACCTCCCTGTTACTCGAACACGGCAGTTTGCTCCTGATGAAAGGCGCAACACAATCGCACTGGCATCATCAGTTACCACCAGTTAAAACCACACATGGGCTGCGCATAAATTTAACATTCAGAACGATGGTATAGGAAGAATAAGTGCATTCAAATTCCCACCCAAATTCCGATATTCGTGAGATGAAGATCATTGCACTGTTATTTACCGGGCTGTTTTTTTTAACCGGAAATCCGCTTTATGCACAGCGCTCTGCGGATGAGTTGGGGCGTATTGTTTTGGGTGCTTACAAACATGGAACGGTTGAAAAATTAAAGTCCCATTTCCCTTCATCTCAACAGTTGAAAAACTACAGCATCAAACATCAGATGCCTGCAGGTGATGAACTCATGTTGAGGCTGTTTGAAACATATCCGCAAACAGCAGAACGCTTTCAGGAAACCCTGCTGTATCTAGAAAAAAAGGGGGAATCTCTTGGCATTGATTGGACCAAGATTGAGGTGGCTGAAATTGTTTCAACAGTAAAACAGGTGCCTTCAGCTGACCATGAAAACATTTCATTTGATTTAACGCGACTGGAAATTGGCTTTACCGAAAACAGCCATCCGTATCGATTTGTATTTGCCAATGTGATGGAGATTGACGGCATCTGGTACCTCGACAATCAGGTGATTTTGCAAGATAGGTTGAATAAATAAGCCTCGAATTTTAATCTGGAATTTCGAAGAATTTCATCGGATATTTCAGGACAGAAATCATGAAGACTATAGTTGCTGAATTTCAGGAGGATCGACCGGGAGAAATCCACTTTTCCGGCATGCAGATCCCATTCCTCAGCAACACTTTGCTGTTTGCACATTGCAGTGAAATGGTTGCCACAGAGGCACGGGGCTTTTACGATATTCAACCGCAGGAAATCCGTGTCGGATATGTTCTTTTTGATCGGGTACATTCGATTAAATCGGTTGCCCAAGTGGAATTGGAGCAAACGGAAGGGGCTCTTCGGTTGCATTGCAGCTGCGGTGGATCGAAGAAGCTGTTGTGTGCACATCAGGCGCAGGTGCTTTTTAATGCAATGAACCGGGAAGCGATTCGGGTATTTTTTGATGCCGTGCTCCGGAAGAAAAAATTGCTGGAATTCTCTATCAGCAATGGATTCACAGAAGCGGACGATCCCGAAATGCTCTTTCAGCCTGAATTTCACGATGCCCAATTGCGCATTGTTCCAGTGAATAAAGAATTGCTCCTGCTCGATCCATTCACGCAGGAAAGCATCCGAAAACAACTTCTTGCCCCTGATCCCATGGTGGATACCGATCTCTCGGAACGCACCCAAAAGATCATCGTTTTTCGCAAACACCGGTTTTATGACCACCTCTGCATTGAACTCTGCGAAACCGGTCTGACCCGCGAAGGCAAACTAAAAAAACCTATCCGCCTCTTAAATCCATACGATTTCATTTGGAAAACAACCGAGCCCGATGCCTTGAGATTTTACACCGCATTGGCGCGTTTCACCAACCTATACACCGAGGATCACACTCCCTCCGATTTAGAAGGTTTGGCCGCACTGGTAAAGAATCCACTAGGCTTTCCAGTGTATCTGCAAAACGAAACATCGTCCGACAATCCAGCGCTTTCGGCATTGGTGCCCGTCAACCTGCAAACGTTACAGGCCGCGATTCACATACATGTTGACAAACGCTCGTCGATGTATACCCTGCGTGGCGAACTCGAATTGCCAGATCAAATACTGCCTCTTGAAACACTGCAGCATTTCTTTCGCTATTTCATCAAATCGGGCAATGTATTCTATTTCTTGGCCGATGAACAACTGCATAGACTGCTCACTTTTTTCAGACAACGGAAATTCAATCTGATGATTCCCGCATCGGCGTTTGATGCCTTTCGAGAAGACATACTCAACAAGCTCGGAAACACGGTCCGAATTTCATACGCCCACCTCAAACCTGCCACTGAAAAACAAAAACAGGAATCCGGGCTGGATGCTTCACCCGAAAAAATTCTGTATCTCAACAACACCGGCAATTACATCCAGCTCATTCCTGCAATGCGCTATGGTCCGGTGGAAGTGCCGATCATGTCGCGGCGACAGATTTACACCTATGATTCCCGTGGAAATGCAATCAGTATTTTGCGCGATGAGGTTTCGGAAACGGATTTTCTGGCAACATTGTTCAAGCTGATGCCCGCGTTGGAAGACGAAATTCAAACGGGAAATCTCTATATCCACAAAGCACTTTTTCTGGATGAAGAATGGTTTCCGGATGTATTTGAAACGTTTCGCCAAAAACAGATTACCGTGCTTGGATTCAATGCTTTGAGTAAACATCCAATCAATACCCACAAAGCCAAAATCAGCGTGCAGGTGCGCAGTGGCATGGATTGGTTTGAAACGCAGATGGATGTGCGATTCGGTAGTCAGAAAGCCCGCCTGAAACAGTTGAGCACGGCTGTCCGCAATAAAAGTAAATACGTGCAATTGGACGATGGCACACGTGGCATTTTACCGGCCCATTGGATTGAACGGTTTGCACGTTACTTCAGCGCGGGCATTGTGGCAGATGAACTTATTACAACACCCAAAATTAGGTTTCAAGAGATTGCGCAACTCTATGAAGCTGAATTTTTGGATGAGAGCGCAAAAGCACAGCTTGCACAGTATCATGAAAAAATTGACGGCTTAGCATCGTTGAGCCCGGTGGAAATTCCCCAAGGGCTGCATGCCGATTTGCGTGATTATCAGAAACAAGGTCTGAATTGGCTTTCCTTGTTGCATCAATTTGGTTTTGGCGGATGTTTGGCCGATGACATGGGCTTGGGAAAAACCATCCAGATCATCGCGTTTATTCTATCCTTGAAAGAAAAAGGAGAAACAGGAACGCATCTTATTGTTGTCCCAACATCCTTGTTGTTTAACTGGAAGGATGAACTGACGCGTTTTGCACCAACCCTCAACATTGCCACCGTGTATGGCGCCGACCGTAACAAACAACCTATTGACTTTTCACAGTATGATGTTTTAATTACGTCCTACGGCGTGTTACAATCGGATATTAAGGTGTTTAAGGCGTTTGGATTTCATCTGCTCGTTTTGGATGAATCGCAATCCATCAAAAATCCGGAAACACAACGTTACAAAGCGGTGTGTTTGCTTCAGGCGCGGCAGCGGATCGTCCTTACCGGAACGCCTTTGGAAAATAACACCTTTGACTTATACGGACAACTTTCGTTTGCTTGTCCGGGTTTATTGGGCAGCAAGTTGTATTTCAAACAGGTGTATTCCATTCCGATCGACACCTTTAAAGAAAGCCGACGGGCGAAAGAATTGCAGCAGAAAATCAAACCATTTATCCTGCGCAGAACCAAGAAACAGGTTGCCACAGAACTGCCCGACAAAACAGAAATGCTGCTGTATTGTGAAATGGGTACCGAGCAGCGCCGCGTGTACGATGCGTATGCCAAAGAGCTGCGGGAATTCATCGCGAACAAACAGCCCGACGACATTCTGCGAAACAGCATGTACGTGTTACGCGGGCTGACCCGATTGAGGCAGATTTGCAATGCGCCGGCTTTGCTCAACGAGAGTGATTATTTCGGGGAACATTCGTCCAAAATTGAAGCACTCCTTGAACAGATTGAGTTGCATGCACCGAATCATAAAATTCTGGTTTTCTCCCAATTTGTGGGCATGCTGGAATTGATCCGAAAAGCCTTGAATGCACGTGAAATTCAGCATGAATTCCTCAGCGGACAAACAAAGAACCGGCAGGAACGAGTCAACCATTTCCGCGAAAATGATCAGGTGCGTGTTTTTCTCATCAGCCTCAAAGCAGGCGGTACCGGGTTAAACCTCACCGAAGCCGATTATGTTTTTCTGGTCGATCCCTGGTGGAATCCGGCAGTGGAAAATCAGGCCATCGACCGCAGTCACCGCATTGGTCAAACAAAAACGGTAACCGCCATCCGACTGCTTTGTCCAGACACGATTGAGGATAAAATCCGCATCCTGCAAGAGTCGAAACGGCAGCTTATCACCGATTTAATACCATCGGAAAACAGTCTGCTTCAAGCTATGAGTAAAGCCGATCTGCTGAATCTACTATCGCCCTAAACATACTCGTAACAGCAATGCGAAAGCGGATTGGCGGATTACTGCGCTTAATCCAGCGCACGCAGTTTGTCCAAGCCGGCTTCTGCTACAAAGTATCTCACCCGATAAAATAATCCTTAGCGCTAAAAAAGAACTGATCAGAATCAACGAAGGAGATGATTTATGTCATGGATCTGATTCGAAATGGAAAATACTTTTGTGAAAGTAGATATAATATCCTCGATCATGAATTTAAAACACTCCGCTCGCCCTAATATGCATTTATGGATGCTTATTTTACTCTATTTAATTAGTCAGAGTATTAGTGGTCAGAATATTTATGTCGCACCTGGCGCCAATGGATCCGGCTCAATGCTAAGTCCAGCAGGATTGCAAGCGGCACTGGACATGGCCCGAACGAACGGAACAGACGATACGCTGTATCTACAAACAGGTAGTTATTCAGCAGCGTCAGGGACGTTTACCTATGACACTACTGCGAATGACAATCATTCGGTGGTGCTTTCTGGTGGATGGAACAGTATGTTCTCCAACCAAACACTCGATTTTGAGCAGACCGTGCTTGATGGAAATAACGCCCAACAAGTGCTGGCTGTTTCGGCGAACAAACCTGGGTTGGATTTCGATTTCGCCCTGTTCAACCTCACCATTCAAAACGGATATACAACAGACCATTCAGGCGCTGGGATGAATACGTATTTGGGCAGTGTGGCGAACAATGATGTGGGAAATCTCCAGATTTTTATAGATCAATGTCATTTTATTCAGAACACTGCACAAAACAATAAAAGTGGTGGTGCGCTGTATTTGGGTTGCTATTTTGAAATTAAAAACAGCTCCTTTGAATCCAACTCGGCGTATAATGGAGGTGCGCTGGTAAGCGTAGCCAAACCCAATCTCGATCAAACTATATCTCCACTCATCGAAAATTGTTTTTTCGAGGGCAATTACAATTACGGAAATCAGGGAAGTACCATTTGGCACAATGTGCGATTGCGCGTGTTGAATTCTACCATCAAAGGCAAAGCAGACGGTGTAAGCAGTGCGGGCAACGGAAGCGCCATTTGGGGAAATGCTGGCAGTATGACCATTGCACATAATACCGTTTTTAGTAAAATCAGGATTCAATATTGGGGCTGTTCCGTTCAGGCATTTGATGGGGGGATGGAACTTGTAAATTGTGTATTTGAAGACAACAAGGTGCTGCTGAATGGATATGGCGCAGTTTCCTTTTTCCATAATGACGGGTCGGCAAACCGAAAAATCATCATCACCAACTGCACCTTTGTTGGCAATCAATCCTACATCGACCAAGGGGGAGCTATTCACATGCGCCTCAATGGTAACGATAGTTGCATTGTTACGAATTGCATTTTTTGGAACAATGGTTCATATCCTATGGTTAGTGAATTTGCTTCAAGTCAATCCAAAGTAAGTTACTCACTTGTTCCGTCAGGATTTAATTCACTCGGTTTTACCAATGGAGGGAATAATCTAATTGCTGTTGATCCTTTGTTTGTTAGTGCGAACAATTACCATGAACAGTCCACTTCTCCCTGCATCAACGCTGGAAAAAACCTCGCTCCGGCCATTCTTCCCGTCGACATTGAAGGGAAAATCCGGAATTTAGGAGGCTTGGCCGATATGGGTGCGTTCGAATTTAACCGTGCTCCCAATGCGCTGTTTTTAAATTCCTCCACTGTGGATGAAAACATTCCAGCCTCATCGAACATCACCCAACTATCCGGAGCCGATCCAGATGTGAATGATGTGTTGCAGTATGAATTTGCAACGGGGAATGGATCCAACGATGCTGATAACAGCATGTTTTCAATTTCTGGTGATGTGCTTTCAATTTTGGAATCTCCCAATTTTGAAACACAAGCGGTATATAACATCTATGTCCGAGTTACGGATAGTGGCGAAGAATCATTTTCAACCGCACTTACAGTGAATGTAAACAACCTGAATGAAGCACCGGTAGTAGAAAATCCGATTCCAGATCAAGCTGCAGAAGTGGGCATTCCGTTTAGTTTTTCTATCCCTAATAATACATTTACAGATGAAGATGCGGGCGATGAATTTATTTTCACCGCGACACAAAACGGAAATGCATTACCAGCTTGGCTTAATTTCAATGGAAATTCAGGAGCCTTCAGCGGAACACCCGAAATAGAGGAAACCCTAACGATTACCGTGACGATTAAAGATTTGGCACTGGCCACGGCAACAGACGTTTTTACACTCACTGTAACAGATCCGAGTGGCATTCAGGAAGTCCATCAGCATGCTTTTAACGTATATCCCAATCCCGCTTCCGGAACAACGCTGTTTATCGCATCCAGTTCCTTGAAAGACGGCATTCAATCGGCCGAAATATTCAGCCCTGACGGGAAAAAGCTCGTACAATTCAAAACACAAACACCCATTAATTCCATCGACATCAGCGCATTTCCAGCCGGTATTTACTTGCTTGTTTTAAGGGGTGAAAAAGGAATTTATCAGACGCATTTTTCGGTGATGAGATGATTCGCAAGAACTACTTAATCCTACTGGTAAGTGTGTGTCTGTGGCAGGTTGGAAAAGCCCAATTTGTTTACCGATCGGGTGTGTATCGAACACAGGAGGAATGGATGAAAAATACTCCTGCACCCTTGACGAATTTTACCATCGTAAAACGTCCAGCTCCTGTTTTAAAGCGCGATGGCGGGAATGATTTTAAGGTTACTCCAGCATCGGCCGAATATTCAAAACATTCCGCTAAAAGAAATCTGTGGGCTATTTCTCGGAATGATTCCTTGTTTGTCAATGGATGGAAATTGCATTTGGGGAATTGGTACATACACGCCTTAACACAAGGGCGTTACATCTGCTTGCGAGCTGGACTTCCTGCATCTACACGCCTACAGAGTGAATTAACACATGAAGGACTTTATTATCCAGCAGGTGGCTTTGTTTTTATGGGCGGACGAAGTTATTCCGATGCCCGATTTTTCTATGTATACGATGTGGAATCCGATCAATTGGAAATCCTCACACCGGCACGTGTGCATGTGATTCTGGATGATTACCCTGACCTAGAATCTGCTTTTTTGAAGGAAGTAACTAAAACGATACCCGTGATGATCCAGTATATTGCAGCACTAAACGCTTTTACAATAGCGGCTGCAAAGTGAATATCAGCGGCTGTTATAGAATGAAGATGCATCTATGTCAGCCGACTTCGCCTATCTGGCCCGTTATAAAGAGGAAAATCAGCATATTCAACCGCTTACGGAAACAGAGAGCTGGGTGGTGTTTATGGGCGATTCGATTACTGAATTCTGGCTGACAGAATATCCAGACTTTTTTAAACACAAGCCCTTTCTGAATCGGGGAATCAGCGGGCAAACAACACCCCAAATGCTGCTGCGCTTTCATCAGGATGTAATTGACTTAAAACCTCATACCGTTCATCTTTTAGCTGGCACAAACGACATCGCAGGTAACACCGGAATTTCGACGCTGAAAATGATTCAGGAAAACCTCCAATCGATGGTCAAACTAGCAGAGCAGCATTACATCCAGACGGTTATTGGAACGCTTTTACCGGCCGTGGCATTTCCGTGGCGACCGGGAATCGCTCCTTCAGAAAAGATTGTGGAGCTCAATGCGTGGATCAGAGATTTTGCGCAGCACAATGCGCGGGTGTGTATCGATTATTACCGCTTTATGGTAGATGAGCATGGGTGTTTAAATGCTGCATTTACCGAAGATGGCGTTCATCCCAATGCAGCGGGTTATGCATGCATGTCGGAACTGGCACTTCCTATTTTACATTCCTCCCAACCTGAATAAAAAAGAATATGTTACGGATGAAGCATTTCATTTTTACAGCACTTTTCATTGGCGCGCTATCATCCTGCAAAAAGGATAAACTTCCCAAAGGCACGCCCGACTGTCTTCAAAGTCAGATTGATTCCTTTAAAAAATCAGCATGTTCCACCGGCGCAACTGCCAAAGAATATACGTTTCAAAATCAGACGGTGTATTTACTGGAACCTGGAAACTGCGGTGCTGACATGACTTCGCTGGTGCTCAGTAATTCCTGCGCGGTGATGGGATATTTGGGTGGAATAACGGGTGCTTCAGTCATCAACGGAGAGGACTTTTCCTCTGCTATTTATATTCAAACCGTTTGGCAGAATTGATTCTATTAGACTGGCTGCGGAGGATGAAAAAGAAATAATGCAGACGTGACTTTTATCACCTTTTAAAGCAAAAAATCCAGCTTCATTTGTTTTTAAAATATTACCAATGAAACTGTCATTTAGTATTCTGCTCAGTATTTTACTTCAAACAACCTACGCACAAATTGACAGCTATTCGGTTCTTGTGGAACCGGTTACAATTGCAGGAGTTTCTGGAATTCAATCGTTTGCCTTTGCACAACACGACAATAAATGGCTCATCGTTGGAGGCAGATTAGACGGATTGCACCGCCGTCAGCCGTTTGCCGCGTTCGATGTGGCTGGACACAATACATTGATCTGGGTGATTGATCCGGTAAATCAACAATCGTGGACAGCACCGTTGAGTACTTTGTCGGTTTCGATGCAAGAGCAACTTAGTGCGACCAATCCCAATTTTGATCAGGAAGGTGACATGCTCTATTTTATTGGTGGATATGGATACAGCAACACGGCTGCAGATCATATCACCTATGATA
>CALQRR010000006.1 GCA_943333015.1 Chitinophaga pinensis
ATATATTGGATATAGCCATATCCGGTATCTGGCCTGCTTGGTCGGATTCCGAGCGTTAGCAATGCGTCATTCGCATTAGTAAAATCAAATGCTTTTCGCACCTGATTTAGAAAAATTTCCTCCTTTAAAATCAGATGATCTGATGGTGCAATAACCACAAGAGCGTCTGGGTCTTTAACAGTTATTTTATGCATCGCATATGCAATACAAGGAGCTGTATTGCGCCGGGAAGGCTCCAAAAGTATCTGGTGGTCGGATAAGCCGCTTACTTGTTCTAGAACAAGTTTCTTGTAGCTTTTATTTGTTACGATGTAGATATTCTCTCGTGGGATTAATTGCCCAAAACGATCAACCGTTTGTTGAAGCAGGGTTTTCCCCGTTCCGAGAATGTCTAAGAATTGTTTGGGATTCTGTTGCCGGCTCATTGGCCAGAAACGACTTCCGATCCCACCTGCCATGATGATGCAGTATAGATGTGAATTAGTGTTCATTAAATGGGATATAGTGTTCAAACATTACTGAGCTTCAGAATGCTTGTCCGAATAGCGTGTATCACATCAGGAATTTCCTGACTTGTAGCAGTCCCGACAGAAAGCCGGTACCAGGTTGAATCCTCAGGAGAACCAAATGCATAGAAAGGGACAATGGCAACGCCTGCATCATTGAGAATATATTGCGTTGTATCTGAGGTTGAAGACAGCACAGTTCCTTCCTGTGTGCGTTTCCCTTTCAAATCAATTTTTACCGTTAAATAAATGGCTGCTTGTGGAGCAACAGCGTCAACAGGCAAACCTTCGTTTTTAAGCGAACTAAACCCTTCATAAAAGCCTTGCAAACGCTTCAGCAGCCGTTCTTTTAACAGGACGAGATAAGCATCCACTTGCTCATCATTTTTAAGGTAAACAGCTGTAGCAACCTGCTCCGCTTTAGGCGCCCAAGCACCCACGTGTCCAAGTATACTTTTCATCCGGTCGATGATAAACGAGGGGCCAAATGCCCAACCGACACGAACGCCTGTTGCAGCAAATGACTTGGATATTCCATCGATGAAAATGGTATATGGTCGTAATTCCGGTACCAAAGAAACCGGATCAGCATGCTTCGTAGATCCAAAGGTTAACGCCCAGTAAATCTGGTCATATAGCAAGTACAAGGGCTTTGATCCGACTGGTCTGCGAAGGTTTTCTTCGAGTACGAGTTGACATATCTGCAGAAGCCCTTCTTGTGTAAAGGTTGTTCCGGTTGGATTAAGAGGGGAACACAAAGCAAGTAAGTTCGCTCCACTTAAATGTTCTCGTAACTCATCGGCCGTTGGCATAAAGTTATTTTCAGGAGTCGTCTGAATCATAACAGCCTTTGCGCCAGAAAGGTGCGAGTAATGGTTGTTGTTCCAAGAAGGAACAGGAAAAACAACCGTGTCACCGGGATCAATAAGCGTCAGAAAAGCAGCATAAATCAAGGGGCGGGCACCACTTGCGACCAGAAATTCATTCGGGGTGTAGGATAAACCTTGGCGCTTCCGGATAAATTCTGCAATGGATTCACGCAATGGAGCAATTCCGTTAGCCGCTGGATAATTGGTCTCATTGTCGTTGTATGCCTGAATAATCTCATCCCGCAATAGTTCCGGAATTGGAAAAATATCGGGATCAAAATCACCGATGGTAAAATTGTAAATATGATTTCCTTTCCGGATTTTCTCATTTATCTCGCCTGCCAGTTTAATGATCTCAGAACCCTGCAGGGTTTTAGCCATGTGAGAGATGGGCAAATCAATTTGTTCTGTTAGGCTTTCGCGTTCCATAGTACTTCAAGCTGCGATTAGCGGGCAAGTTACAAATTCTTTTAGCCCGCTTCGGAAACTGGCTCAACTTCGGCCAATGGATTCACCAAGTAATGCTTTTGAGAAATCAACTCTTCACACCGAAAATATTTCCTACGCTGTTCCCCCTTTCTAAAAATCCGACCTGTCTTAAGTCGGAACAAGGCATGCTCCGGTAAATCTTCCAAAACAAGGGTGTGCTCTGAATCAAATTGACGCAAGGTGCGCATGAGGCCTTCATCGACACAACTGCTCGCCGCTGGATTGTTCATGTACGAACGCACATTGTATAAAACATCTGAAGGAAAAACGCCTTCGTGCAAAAAGGGCTGCATGTGCTGTTTAAACGCATGTTTCCATTCTTTACCATGAGGCCGAACTTTATTTTGATAGGTGTTCCACGTAGAAAAATGTGCGATCTCATGCACCAGCGTAATTAAAAATGCAAACTGGTTAAGATTGTAATTGATGGTGATGGTATGTCCTCGATGAGAACCACGCGTAGGTCTGAAATCTCCCAGTTTGGTTGCCCGTTCCTTCGTTATCTTCAAATGAACACCATAGACGATGATCCATTCTACAATCTGACCCACAGATGGTTCGGGAATGTATTTACTCAGAACGCGGGTATACTGCTCTTTCATGGATGTACAAAGATGAAAAAACGAATGCAATCCGTGTTCTTGGTTATGAACATTCTAAAGTGATTCCCGTTTTGTCAGAAACAAACGCATGGAAGATAAAGTTCAACGGTCGGAGGAGGAATGGGAAAAAGTACTGACGCCTGTTCAATATTCGGTAGCGCGAAAAAAAGGGACAGAACCCGCTTTCACAGGAATCTTCCATGCATATAAAGAGCCAGGAATATACACCTGCGTGTGCTGTGGTGAAGCTTTGTTTAGTTCTTCCGACAAATATGACAGTGGTTCTGGATGGCCCAGTTTTCGAAAAGTACTTCCCGAAGCTCCCGTGATAAAAAAACTGGATACAAGTCATGGCATGGTCCGGAGCGAACTCGTATGTGGTCGATGTGATGCGCATCTCGGGCATTTATTTGAAGACGGTCCGCGTCCAACAGGACTTCGATATTGTATCAATTCAGCCTCGCTGGGGTTCGAAAAAAAACAGCTTTCCGCATAAAGTCTTTTTTGTAACATTGGATGCCCAACTGAAGCACCATGCGTTACTACCTCAATTCCGGTCTTTTTACCGTTATCATTCTGTTTTTTTTTCTCCCGTTCATTGAGATCAAATGCAATGAATCAACGCTCGCCAAAATGAGCGGATTTGACCTTGCCGCTGCAGGAGAAATCACGATGGCTGATCCTGGTATGATGGAGTACCTGAAAGATAATGAGGAGTTTAAATCCATGTCTGAGCAACAGAAAAAGCACCCGGATCCATTCACCATTGCCGTGCTCGTTTTAAGTGCTGCCGGACTCCTCTTAAACCTCCTTTTGAAAACAGGTCGTGAAAAAACAAGCATCGGCCTCAGCTTACTAATGGTCATTATTCTATTTGCTTTCCGGATGATTTTTTTAAAAAAATGGGAGGAACAAATGTCCGGTACAAGTGAACTTGGAAGTTACATCCGAATAAGTCTGGTATTTGTTTCTGGATACTGGCTGGCAATGATTGGGTCACTTTCAGTAGCTGGAATAAACATATATCACCTTTGGAAAGACCGTCGTGATAATTTCATCACTATCTACACTCCTAACAGTCCAGAGCCCGATACGCTGAAAGAAGTTTAATTAGCGGTAAGTGCCGTAAGCTGTAAACGTTTTGATGTAATAAGGTTCAGTCATCGAACTCACAACCACTCCCCGCTTGGTACTGGCATGAATGAAGTACTCTCCAGTGAGATGCATTCCCACATGTGACACTTTTTTTCCTTCGATGGTGAAAAACAGTAAATCCCCTTCCCGGAGTTCTTTCTTAGTTATTTTTCGGGATTTTTTATAAATCGAGTCGGATGTTCGCTCAAGCTGAATGTGGAATACATTCGAGTAAATAGTAGAGACAAATCCGGAACAATCGGCGCCTGTGATTAAATTTCCGCCATATTTATAGGGCGCTCCAACCCAAGGAGCAATGGCTGCAAAATATTCTCTGTTCGCAGAAGCGGGGAGCGAAATCCCCAATTGCTTTTCATACTTCGAAAGTGCATCTGGTGCCGTATTTTCTTTGGAGGTATCTAAGGTTCGATGGCTCCTGCAAGAAACAAATCCGAGGGTAAATAGCACCGCCAGAATAAGAAACCGATTCAAATTCATGCTTCAGAAAATGTAGGGATTTGTCTGAAGGAGACTTTCATAATCTGCTGGTTCAAATTCTGGAAACACTTTCACCCCATCGTATTTTTTTTCAATTCCCTGATCATAACTGATCGATAAATACGGGATTCCATCCTGTAAATATTTCGTCCAGTTTCCCTGACGTTTTCCGTCTTCGTAACGGCCTTCCCATTTTACTGTTCCATCAGAATACCACGCTTGATGTTTTCCCTCTGGAATTCCTTCTCTGAATGAACCCGAAAATGATTGTACACCATCATCATAGGTATGTTTCCAAGCACCATTCATCTTCCCGGCCGAAAAATTCCCATAAATGAGCTGATCTCCATCTCTGAAAAACCAACTTCCCTCCCGCTCTCCGTCAATGTATTCCCCTCGGGAAAGTGTGTCGCCGTTTTCCAGAAATTCATAAGACATTCCATCTTCCTTTCCCGATAGATAGACTTCTTCCCGAAGAATAGATCCATTTTCATAATACCAAAGCCAATTGCCAGTAGGCTTTCCTTTAACATAAACCCCTTTTTGCTCTATTTTTCCTCCTGGATAATAATACATCCAAGACCCCGTCTTCCGGTCGTCTTCGTACTCGCCAGTTGCCCGAAGCTCTCCATTGGCGTAAAATTCCTTCCACGGGCCTTGTTTACGTCTGAGTTCATCGAGTCGCCCCTGGGCGCTTAAAAAGCCGTTCTCGTATAAATTTGCCTCACTTGGAATCCCCGTTGAATCGAATGTGATGTGCATCCCAACAGGAACATCTTTTGAATAAGAACCGGTCTGAAAAACCTTTCCGCCGGAATAATATTTCTTACGGACTTCGACACGACTGATTTCGACAGCGTCTTTCTGTAAAACATCGTCGATGTATTTTTCTAGATTTTTCAGATTTCCACGGGAATCATATTCTTTCAAATACCCGTTCTTCATACCATCTTCGTATTGCGTTTCCCGCATGCTGGAGAAATCGGGATACACATCAACCCACCAACCGGTTTTCCTGTTCGCTTTGTTAAAACGGTTAATCCGTTGCTGCCGCATTAACAGACCTGCTTTATAATCGAACAACGTGATAGGCAACTTTTCCTCGTTGTACTCTACTCCCCGCCCCTGCTCTTTTCCCTGACTGAAAAAAATCTGAAATTTTTCAGTCCCATTCTCGAAATACTGAAACGACCAGCCTTCCTTCATGTCCGCTTCAAATTCCTCCGAACTGAGCAGTTGACCCTTTTCATTAAACTGCTTTTTTAGCCCCTGTTTCTTCCCGGATTTGTATGAAATACTGGTTTTGGGGAATCCAGAAGGGCCGTAAAATATCCAGGTACTATCCAACTCTCCAGCCCTGCGATTGCCTTCGGATTTAATGCTGCCGGACTCGTTGTAATTTTTCCAGTATCCGTCTGGTTGACCATTTCTGACAAAACCTTCACTGGAAACATTTCCATTGGGATGATAATACACAACTTTTTCGTCTGCCGATATAATGCCCGTCTGAGCTGCTAAAAAACAGCTGTGGCAAAGTATCAACAGAAACAAAAAAATGCGCATCATCCTTAATACCCAAATATGTCTTTCGATGAAAGCTCTTTCACTTTACCATAGCGTTCGAGCTTCTTTTTTGGAATCCGTGCGGAAGAACCAACAATGTAGAGATTGAACGATTTTCCGGAAATACCTTTTTTGTGGAAGTTATTGACGTCGGATAAATTCATCGTTGGGAGTTTCTCATAAACATCTTTTCTCAGGTCATGGTCAATTCCCAAGCGACTTGCCGTGAGGTAATTAAATAGGATAGATTCTTTTAAAATCCGTTCTGATTCAATTTGACTGATCAACGATGATTTAGATCCTGAAAACAAGATTTCCGTTTGGGGCATGGTGGTGAGTAATGCATCCATCGCAAAAATGGCTGAATCCAGTTTGTCGGCTTGTGTTCCAATATAAGCACCTGTAATATTTGGTTGTTCGCGGTTAGATGGGCGAGAGAAAAAAGCATAACTAGAATAAGCAAGTGCTTTCGATTCACGAATGGTTTGAAAAACCACGGAAGACATTCCTCCACCAAAATACTCATTGAACATAGCAATATCTGGTTGCTCGGCAGGGGAATATGGACCGGCATTTCTCAACCAACCAATTTCTGCCTGTACCATATCGTAATGCGTAAAAAATACTTTCCGCTCTTTGTTTTCAACCGTGCGGAATACGTGCGCCGCAGGCGCTTTTTTCAAAATTGTAGGCGTTTTATGATAGGTCGAAAGATATCCCTGAACTTCTTTATTTTCCATTGGACCATAATACAGAACAGTATGAGGATAGGAAGTGATTTCATGAATCATATCCGTCAATTCGGCTGCTTTGAGTTTGCTCAACTTTTTAAAACTCAACTGCCAGGTCTGCGGATTGTCTTTTCCAAATCGGGTATAATTGCTTAGCGCATTTCGAACAGCATTTTTATTTTGTTTGGCATCCTGTTTTTCCTGCACTTCATTTTCAATCATTGCATCCAATGCACTTTGATCAGGTAAGGCATTTGCAAGTAAGTGTTCTAACGTTGAAAGAGCTCGTTCGAATTTCTCCTGTGGACCAGTGAGACTCACATACATTTGCTCATTGCTGGCAAACACATTGAACGAACATCCTAAAGAGAAAAACTCTTTCGAAACAGCTTCAGCACTGAGTTTATTGGTACCTAAAAATTCGAGAAGATGAATCGCTTCCGGAAGTTTAAGATCATTAAAACGACCAAATTCAAATACATAATACAGACTGAATATCTTATTTTCCTTATTCTTCAACGATAACAAACGAACCCCTGGAGTTAATTCAGTAGTGACAAAATCCTTCTTGTAATCAATAAACTGAGGTTTCAATGGCTTCGTTTCATTGTCGAGAATGTCTTTAGTAAATCGCGACATGGAATTCCGGTTTACTTCAACAGGTGTAATCTCCGGTTTATCAATCTTCACCACGGAGGAATCAATTCCTTCCCGTTTGTATACCAAGGAATATTCGTTACTCATCCATTTTTTTGAAAATTCCATGATATCCTCCACCGATACTTTCTTCATGTTTTCAGATTCCTCAACTACATTTATCCAGGGACGCAACTGAAGAAATGCATTTACCATAGAAAAAGCACGGGAAGAATTTTCCTCATTCGAACGAATTTCATCTACTTCTTTATTCAAAACAATAGCTGCAAGTGCTTTTGGATCAAACTTTCCTAAGTGAAGTGAATCGAGTTGACTTAGCATTAATGCCTTTACTTCTTCAAGTGATTGACCTGTTTTTGGACGTCCTTCCAGAAATAAAATACTGTAATCTCTCAGATTATAAATTCCGGCAGAGGCTCCAAGTACCTGCTGTTTTTTTACGAGGTTTAAATCAAACAATCCGGCTGATGAATTACTCAGCAACATTTCACTAACACGCATCAACGAAGCTTCTTTGCTATTTGCTCCCGGTAATCGGAAACCAATAGTAACAGAAGCACTTTCGGGCCCGTAGACTGCTATTTCTTCGGGTTTAGTTTCTTTCTTTTCAGGAGAGAAAGTAAATGCTGGAACTGGTTTACCCGGAAATTTTCCAAAGCTGGCTTCAATGAGTGCAAGGGTTTCTTCCGGATCAAAATTACCGGCAATAGAAATAACCATGTTGTTAGGAACATACCAGGCAGTGTAATAATCGCGGATCTTTTGAAGAGAAGGATTTTTTAAGTGTTCAATCGTTCCAATGGTGGTTTGTGTTCCGTATGTATGATGCTTGAACAAGGATGCAAACAATGCTTCAAAGACTTTATTCCCGTCTGAGTCAAGTGAAATGTTTTTTTCCTCATACACTGCTTCCAACTCGGTATGAAACAAACGAAGGACCGGATTTCTGAAACGCTCTGCTTCAATACTCACCCAATCAGCAACGCGGTTACTTGGGATGTCGTTGATGTAAACAGTTTCATCAAAAGAGGTATAGGCATTTGTTCCTTTAGCTCCAATGTGCTGAAGCATTTTATCGTATTCATTGGCAATGGCATATTTTGAAGCCAAGCCGGAAACAGAATCAATCGCATGATAGATTTTCTTGCGTCGAACCGGATCTTTTGAATTGCCGTATTTCACATACAGGGAATCAATTTGATCGAGAAACAACTTCTCTTTCTGAAAATCAAGTGTTCCAAAACGGTCGGTTCCCTTAAACAACATATGCTCTAAATAATGAGCAAGTCCAGTCGCATCTTTGGGATCGTTTTTACTTCCTGCTTTTGTCGCAATGCAGGTATAAATACGTGGAGAGGTTTTATTTACAGACATCATCACGGTGAGTCCGTTTTTTAGCACATACGTGCGGGCTTTAATCGGATCACCTACAACATGTGTGTAAGTGTAACCGCGTGATGAGTCTGTTTTTTCAACAAACTTCTGACTAAAAATACTGCCAGAGATGAGTAAAATGGATGCTGCAAGAAATTGAAAACGCATGAACGTATGTTGATTTGGTAGTTTAAAATTAAAGACCTGATTGTGCAGAAATTTCGAGCATTCTACGGATGGAACGTTCTGCTGGAATGCGGATATGTTCCTCTAATTGAATTTCGGGATGCTCATGTTTCATACATAAATACACTTTTTCGAGTGTATTAAGTTTCATATGGGGGCAATCGTTGCAAGCACATTGATTATTGGGAGGTGCAGGAATGAATATTTTTTGAGGAGATGATTTTGCCATCTGATGCAGGATTCCACTCTCAGTAGCAACAATAAATGATTGTGCAGGATTCTGTTGAGAGAATTTCAACATGGCCGTCGTTGAACCAATAAAATCGGCCAGCTCGAGAACCGGTTGTTCACATTCAGGGTGTGCAATGACCAATGCATCAGGATACCGTTGTTTTAAGCGAATGATTTTTTCCCGTGAAAAAATTTCGTGTACCATACACGCCCCATCCCACAACACCATGTCTCTTCCTGTTTTTTGCATCACCCATCTTCCTAAATTTTTATCCGGTGCAAAGATGATCTTTTGATCCTTCGGAAGACTTTCAACAATCTGAACTGCATTGGAGGATGTGCAAACGATATCCGTTAGTGCTTTTATCTCTGCTGTACAGTTGATATATGAAATCACAATATGATCCGGATGTGCAGCTTTAAATGCAGCAAACCTGTCGGGGGGACAACTATCGGCCAGTGAACAACCGGCCCGGAGATCGGGTAAAACAACTTTCTTGTCGGGACATAAAATCTTAGCTGTTTCAGCCATGAAATGTACTCCGCAAAAGACAATCATGGAAGCATCCGTTGCAGCAGCCTGTTGTGAAAGACCGAGACTGTCACCAATATAATCTGCAACATCTTGAATATCAGAATCCTGATAGTAATGAGCAAGTACAATGGCATTCTTCTCCTTTTTCAGGCGATTGATTTCGGCAAACAGGTCAAGGGAGGGATCCACTATCTCTGTGGATACGCCGCCAGCCGAAAAATCTTGTCTTGCGTTATACATATTATAAAAATCTTTTTACAAAGTCTTTAAGAAAACTATCTGTATTAGGTAGTCTGTTAGTGTTGTTGGCAGTTTTAAACGAACAAACTTGCATTTCAAGTATTGAGAAGTTTGCTGACACAAAATTAACATGTTCTTGTATGGAAAATGTTTTGACTGACAGATAAATACAAGCTTGTTAACATTCACTGTATAGCTTATTCACATGATAAATTGGTTGAAGGTATTTTCATCTTTTGTGTTAACGGATTGTTATTAGAATGCTCAACGAAAAGCATGCTTTCCCCTTGACTTGCATTAGAACTTCTCATAAGGCAACAAATACCAATGCAAGTCAAGTAGTAATTGTCAGTATTTACGCCCTATTCATCAACAGCTGTTAACAGAAATGGTGTTAACATGTTTTTAATACTACCTCTGATAATCAGCGACAAAACTTTGTTCCATTTCTTGCATTGTTCATTTCTATCCACTAAGAGGTTTAACTTTGGCCAAAATAGAAACACTATGGATATTGCACTCGGAGCAGATCACGCTGGATATGAATTGAAATTGAAAGTTCGGGCATTTTTACTTGATCTTGGGCATACAGTCGCCGATTATGGTACGCATACCCCCGAGAGTATGGATTATCCAGATATCGCACATCCCGTTGCTGAGAGTGTGGAGTCAAATGAATGTGAATTGGGCATTCTCATCTGTGGAAGTGCCAACGGAGTTGCCATGTCAGCGAACAAACATCAGGGAATTCGTGCTGCTATTTGTTGGAAAGAAGAATTAGCTGCATTGGCACGTCAACATAATAACGCTAATATACTTTGTCTTCCGGCAAGGTATATCACACAGAATGAAGCGGAAAGCATGATTCGTACATTTTTAAGTACACCTTTTGAGGGTGGTCGACATGCTGGAAGGGTGGATAAAATAGCGTGTTAAGTTTTTAGCTGTTTTTAACAATGTCTGTGTATCATAATCACCGTAATTTCGTTTGTTGAGTCAGTACCAACCAATGAATTCTACTTCCTACACATTACTCCTCCATAAACTGGATGAGTTTATCCGGAAATATTACACCAATCAGCTCATCCGCGGAATCATCTATTCTGTTGGAGCCTTGGTTGTATTTTTCCTGCTTACTTCTACGATTGAGTTTTTTGGTAACCTGGGTACCTCTGGACGGGCTGTTTTGTTTTATGGTTATATAGGTGTAGCACTTTTTCTGCTCATTCGCTTCATTGCTATTCCTGTTTTCCATTTGGCAAGAATTGGTAAAGTACTTTCCTATGACCAAGCTGCAGAGATAATTGGTCGTCATTTTTCAGATGTCCGCGATAAACTCATCAACACGTTACAACTTCAACGAGTATTAGAATCAGATTCCGAGGCTTCTTCACTGATTTCTGCCAGTATTGATCAACGGATTCAAGAACTGAAACCTGTTCCGTTTACAGCCGCAGTTGACCTTTCCCAAAACCGGAAATACGCTAGAATTGCTGCGATACCCGTCCTACTGTTTTTCCTTATTTGGGCGGTTTACCCAGCCATGATCAAAGAAAGTTCGAACCGCATTCTCAATTATGGAACTGCTTTTGAACCTGTGGCTCCTTTTACATTTATTATTGAAAATACTTCTCTGGTTACTCCAACTCAGCAGGATTTTATTCTGAATGTTAAAACAGGTGGCGACGAATTACCTGATGAAATGTATCTCGCTCAAGGAGATATGAAATTACGCTTGGTAAAAGTGGACAAACTTCATTTTAGCTACACGTTTAAAAATGTACAGCATTCGTTACCGTTTCGTTTGTATGCGGATGGTTTTTACTCGAAAGAATATGAACTTCAGGCACAGCCAAACCCAACGCTTACCAATTTTAGAATAGGACTTGATTATCCATCTTACACCGGGAAAAAGGATGAATTTGTGAGTAATACCGGAGATTTGGTTATTCCGGCAGGAACAAAAGCAACCTGGGAATTTAGAACCAAAGACACCGAACGACTATTACTTCAGTTCAGTGATACTATATATGATGTGAAACAGGTGGAGAACGGTATGTTTTCTCATGCTGTCAGATTTATGAAAGACAACCGATATCGGGTAAAAGCATCCAACCAATTCATTAAAGGAAAGGAACAAGTTGAATATTCCGTTTCCGTTAAAAGCGATGAATACCCTTCCATTCAATCCGAAGAAAAGCAGGATTCTTTAGCTTCCTCCCGTGTATATTTTAAGGGTGATGTGGAAGATGATTATGGATTTAGTCGTCTTGCATTCAGCTACCGTCATTTTAACGGCGAGAAAACACTGGAAAGTAAACAAGTGGATGTTCCTTTTAACAAGAACTTTTTGAGAACACTTTATTTCTGGAGTTGGGATTTTTCTCAGTTATCGTTGAATCCGGGTGACGAAATTGAGTATTGGTTCGAGGTGTGGGATAATGACGGTGTGAATGGTGCGAAATCGTCTCGTACACAAAAGAAGATTTTTAAAGTACCATCGCTCGATGAGATTGATCAGCAACGAGAGGATAACAACGAATCGATTAAGACCAATTTGAAAGAAACCCTGCAGGATGCTAAAAAAATGCAGAAGGAGCTGGATGAATTAAACCGTCGCATTTTAGAGAAAAAGGAAATCACTTGGCAGGACAAGAAAAAAGTTCAGGATTTGATGAATCAGCAACAACAGCTGGAGCAGCAGATTGAAGATCTGAAGAAAGAAAACAAGGAGAACAACAGTAAGAATGAGGAGTTCAAGAAATCAGACGAACGCGTTCTTGAGAAACAGAAGGAGTTGGAGAAGATGTTTGAGCAAATTCTTTCAGAGGAGATGAAAGAGAAGCTTAAAGAGTTGGAGAAGATGATGGAGAACCTTGATAAGAACAAACTCAAGGATATGATTGATCAAATGAAGTTGGAGAACAAGGACATTGAGAAAGAATTAGATCGTTCTCTTGAATTGTTCAAGCAGCTTGAACTGGATCAGAAGCTTACTGCTGCTATTGAAAAGTTGGATCGATTAAAGGAACAGCAAGATAAACTGGCCGATAAGACAGATCAGAAGAAAGAAAATGCCGATGAGCTCAAAAAGGAGCAAGATCAGTTGAATAAAGAGTTTGATGCGTTGCGCAAAGACATGGACGATCTTCAAAAGAAGAACGAACAATTGGAGGAGCCGCAACCGATGGAGAATACAGATCAGATGGAACAGGATATTCAACAGGAAATGCAGAATAGTTCTGAGCAGATGCAACAAGGAAAATCAGGCAAAGCATCAAAATCGCAAAAAAACGCATCTCAAAAAATGCAGGAGATGAGTGATAAAATGAAACAGAGTCAAGAATCTTCTCAGGAAGAAAGTCTGGAGGAAGATGTTTCCAAGCTTCGGGAAATACTTGAAAATCTCTTGCAACTATCGTTTGATCAAGAAATGCTGATGAAGCAACTTCAACGCACACCTCCCGGAAATCCACTGTATGTTAAAATTACAGCAGATCAAAAAAAGATTCGGGACGATTCACGAATGATTGAAGATTCCCTTTTTGCCTTAAGTAAACGAGTTGCTCAGATTCAATCATTTATCAATAGAGAGATCAGCAGTATTAATATGAATCTCGACAAGACCATTGGCTATATGGCCGAGCGTCAGAGTTCGAGTGCAGCATCGCGCCAGCAATTTGTCATGACTTCTATCAATAACCTCGCATTGATGTTGAGTGAGGTAACGGAACAGATGCAACAACAGATGGCGGAGCAACAAAAACAAAAAGAAGGTAGCGGAAGTTGTAAAAAGCCGGGAAAGAACAAAAAACCTGGAAGTGGAAAACCTTCCATGAGTACATTGCGACAGTTGCAAGAGCAGTTAAACGAGCAGATGAAGCAAATGAAAGAAGGAATGGGCAAGCCCGGTCAGAAACCCGGAGACGGCATGAAAGGTTCGCAGGGAAGTGAGCAACTGGCTCGTATGGCTGCACAACAGGAAATGCTCCGGAACGAACTTCAGAAGATGATGAATGAAATGATGAAGGACGGAAATTCTGGAAATGCAGGGAATTTAAAAAACCTTGCGAATAAAATGGAGCAGACAGAATCGGACATAGTCAATAAAAATATTACATTAGAGACGATGCGTCGGCAGCAAGAGATCATGAGTAGGTTGTTAGAGGCAGAGAAGGCGGAGAGAGAAAGAGAATTGGATAATAAACGGGAGTCGAATGAAAATAAAGTTGACCAAAAACGTAACATTTCTGTCTTCAATCAGTATACCCGACAAATGCAGCAGGAAAGTGAATTATTAAAAACACTTCCGCCTACTTTGAAACCCTTTTATCGGAACATGGTAAAAGATTACTTTAACACAATTAACTAAGACAATTCGCATGATCATTACAGAGACTCGATCCGTAATTTTCCCATCCTTGAAAGAGAATGTTTCCCTTGTTGAAAAATTCATTGATGATATTTGCCAGTACTATAATATCGGTGACGAGAATTATGGGAACATCCTTGTTGCAGTGACCGAAGCTGTTAGCAATGCTATTTATCATGGCAACCGTTTAAATCCAGACAAGTCAGTTCGGTTTTTTTACGAAACCAAGGATAATAATCTTTGTTTCACAGTTCAGGATGAAGGCGCTGGATACAATCCGGAGACTTTGCCCGATCCAACCGATCCTGAAAACATTGAGACGCCGAATGGTCGTGGAGTATTTCTGATGCGTAAATTGACAGACGATATTAAATTTCTTGATGAAGGAAGGCGTGTAGAGTTGTATTTTCGCATCGCGAATCAATAACTACTACTCTGATACAGTTTATAAATCAGGATATTCCGTTTATACTAAAACAGAAGCTGATCCTGAAGAAATGGATACAAGAGGTGGTCAGGGGACATGCGTGTCGCCCTGGCCACCTTTCTTTTGTTTTTTGTACTGACGATCATCTTTTAGAGATTAATCGGAAATTTCTGCAGCACGATTACTATACAGACATCATCACTTTTGACTATTCAGAAGGGAATTGTGTTTCGGGGGATCTCATGATCAGTATTGATCGTGTGAAGGAAAATGCTTTTTCTGAAGGCGTTTCCTTTGAGAATGAGTTACATCGAGTGATGATACACGGTGTATTGCACTTGATTGGATTTGGGGATAAGTCCCCTGACGAGGCGGAACAAATGCGGAAACTTGAAGCCTCTGCATTATTCCAACTATCTGCTAGTCAGGACTTAAACTAATTTTATTTCATAAATCTCACA
>CALQRR010000007.1 GCA_943333015.1 Chitinophaga pinensis
GAATCGAATGAAGTGTTGAATGTATACCGAGGAAATGTGATTTTGGATAATTCAGGAAAAGCAGTTGTTACTATGCCCAATTATTTTGCAGGCATCAACATCAATTTCTCTTATATCCTTACTGCTGTTGGAGCTCCCGCACCTGGCATTTTCATTAGCCGCGAAATGGAAAACGATCAGTTTGAAATTTCTGGAGGTTTAGCTGGAACGAAAATTTCTTGGCAAGTAACTGCTGAGCGTAACGACTTGTACATGCAGCGTTACCCTGAATCGAAAAATGCAGAACCGTCAAAGCCAGCCAACCGTCATGGCCGTTATTTACGTCCGGAGTTGTACGGACAGCCTGACTCACAGCGTATGTTCAGCTCGCCACTTCTTGACAAACAAGTTGAGTTGAAGGGTGCTGGAGTTCCTGCCGAAACTAAAAAACTTGGATCGAAGCGTTAATCACACTTAACTGAAACTGAAAAGCCGCAACCTCAACGTTGCGGCTTTTTTTATGAAGTATGCCAGGGATGTTTTTAAAATCTGAAGGCAGAACCAACTGTGAGCGGCAAGGATTGAGCAGAAAGCCCGCAACCCGGCTTTTGGGACGGGTGAGGACTTGGCAGCGAAAGCCTGCGCGCCGCCTTGATAAAATCAAACATTAATTTTCTGTTGGAGGAATGCTGGCCGCTGCTTTTCGATCGCGAAGGGCTTCATTATTTCGTCCGAGTTTTTCCAACACATCGGCCCTGCCTAGAAACGCCTCCGGATCTTGTTGATTCAGTGAAATGGAGGTAGTGTAATCGTGAAGCGCTGCTTGAAGGCGTCCGCTGGCGGCATGTTGATGGGCACGGGCAGAATAATAATAGGAATACTTGGGCTCCAGGCGAATGGCTTGGTTGATATCGGGCATGCCCTTGTTTTCGTTGAACAGGTTGAACCACACCACGGCGCGCTGATACCAGGCATCGGCGAAATCGGGTTGCCGTTGGATGCATTGGGAAAAATCGTTGATGGCAGCTGGCAAATCCAAAAACGGATAGTGTGCCGCACGGGTTTCTCCTTGGGGAGTGAAGAAGCGAGAAAAGAGCAATCCTCTGTAATACCAAGCCATGTGGTTGGTGGAATCGTACTGAACGGCCTGATTCATAGCATGGATAGCGGCAGGAAAATGGTCGGCGAAATACTGCATGCGGCCAATCTCAATCCAGGAATCGGAAACAATGCGGGGAGACGGGTTTTTTAGCAGCAGTCGCAGCGATGTTCCGGCATTGAGGGTATCCCCTTTTTGAAGTTGCAGGCGGGCGCGCTCGAGACGGGCGTCTCCATTTTGGGGATTATACTTCAGCGATTGGGTATAATCGGCGATTGCCTGTGTATCGTTTTGGATTTTTTGATAACAGCGAGCGCGCAATAGATAAATGCTGTCTGTTTGCTGATGCAGAGAGATGCAGGTATTGAGTTCAATGATCGACCCCAGGTAATCGTTTTGATTCCATTCCTGCTTGGCCAACACCCAATGATCGGTGGGTGAAGAACAGCAGGTAAAGAACAGGATGATGAGCGGAAGCATCAACCGGAAAAAGAAACTCATGTAAACGTGGGATAATAAATTAATTCTCGTCTTTCATCTCCTGATCAACAAGCATTTGCGGATCATGGCCATTGAGGGAGATCGTTGCAAACGCTCTGATTCGTTTGAAAGGCGATGCGGTAGAATCGAGCCCATCGTGTCGGAGATGATGAACGAATTGATGAATCATTTCAGGACTTTCGGCCATGCGCCGTTGCTGATGTGGCGCTAAATAGGTGTTCAGATCAATTTTTTGTTCCTGTCCGGTTAGGGGATTATGACTCCAGATGTGCACTTGTGCCTCTTTTTCGTGCAGACGGATGTCCCAGCTGAAATGAAAGGCGGCATCGGCCCAGCGGCCACTTCCCCAGTGTAGAAATAGTGTAACCGGCAATGCCACTTGTGCTGCAAGGAAGAGCATCAACACCATCGGAAAAAGTCGTTTTTTTCTGTATTGCAGCATGAAGGAACCACCTGGCTGAAAAACCTCCCCCCGAAACTGAAACAGATCATACAAGAGGTACGAAATGCCGGAAATCAACCGATGAATGCGGTCGGCCGGAAGGAAAACCGTGCAGGAAAAAAGGATGAGGATCGGGAAAAATCCAGCTGGAAAAAGAATCAATGCCGCAATCTGTGTCAGCACCACCATGCGAAACGCTCCAAGGCTGGTGGATTTGTCGAGTAAGAAGTGCGGAATAATAAAATCGAACAGAATCAGAAACCAGGAGAGTGCGATGGGTAATCCTCCAGAAATCATCCATGGCGGAAAATCAAGTCCCATGTTGAGAGAAAGATTTTCGAGCCAGATGTTCATGGGCCGGCCTTGAAACAACCAATCGGCATTTAGTTTAGCCATGCCGGCAAAGAAGAAAACGAGTGCCACCTGAAACTGAAAAGCGAGAATGCCCCAGCGCGGAATAAAATCCACTCGAAGCGCCGGTTTACGAAGGAGGTCGATGGAGAATAAGCGGTTGGCAGGTGACAGGCAGAGCATGATCGCCAACAGCAGCACGTAGTAATAATAACTCAGGTAATTAGATTGGTCGATGAGTGACACATATCCAAACAGGAGTGTAAAAACAATGGTGCTGATGCGAAAATACCAGCCCGCACCAATCATAATAGCTGCTAAAAACAACATCCCAAATACCCCATACATACCTGCGGCTGCGAGTGGTTTTATCCAAGACAAACCCTGATAAGTGAAAAAATAATCGGGAGCAATAAACAGATCAAACACATTGCCGCTCAGGAGCATGTATAGTGACCAAAGCGCCATCGCCAGACCAAATGCCACACGAAAAGCAATAAGCGGATCCAAGGCAACAGGTTCAAAAAGCAGCGAGAACAACTTCCTCACTCTGCTTAAACCCGCTTCTTCATCTGGATGCATCATAATATTCCACGTTATGAATGATGAATATACATGAATTTAACTGACCACAAAACCCGTTTCGCGCAATCGCAACATCCTATTTCGTTTCTTTGCTTAAAACCCGGTTATGCGTTCTGTCATTTTCTCTTTGTTCCTGCTCTCTTCTGCTTTCAGTGCTATGGCTCAGTCGGCTAAAATGCGACTCGGTTTTACTGCGGGCACCACTGTGGCCTGGTCTACGGGCGATGGACAACTGAGCAACAGCTTTTTTGCTGTCAGTCGTGCCGGATTTCAAGGTGGAATAACCAATTCACTTGAGCTTGGTGAGCATTTTTTTATGTCGTTGTCGGCCAACTATTCCATCCAATCGTTTGGATTAAAGCAAACCAGTGTTGCGGTGGTGGGCATGGATGCCCGTTTTCGTGCACATAATCTGGACATTCCGCTGACGCTGGGATACAGTGGCTATTTGGGTTCACTGCGTCACCGCGAATTTGTTGGCGCGGGCTTGCAGCTGAATCTCAGTACGGCTCAAAACGTGAAACTTTCGGGCGACAGTTCCAGCTCAATTACATACAGCACCAAGGCGGATGTAAAAACAAGTGCATATCCAGTGCTGATAGCGGGCTTTGAAGTTGGGTCGGTTTTTAAGAATGATGCCGCGATGTATTTTGGAGCCACCTTCCGATATGGTCTTCAGAACGTCTATCAGGGAACAGTATCCAGCAACCGTTTTGCGCCACAGGCAGCATCGTATAACGGAACGTATTTGGGCATCGGCCTGACATATTACCTGCCCCGCTATTCCTATTGGTTCAAACGGGAATTTATTTATTGATTAGCGCGAAATCCATTCGCCTGGATTAAGCTTGATTTTGCCCTTCCAAATTTCAAGATGCGCTTCTGATTTGTTACCACTATCGTCGCGATCGGCAATACCAATGGAATTACCGGCAGAGATTTTTTGACCTTTGGATACCGACGCCGATGCCAGATTGCTATATACAGTCAGGTATTCGCCATGTTTGAGGATCACCGCCATGTTCGATCCAGGGATGGTAATCACGCCGGAAACTTCACCATCGTAAATCGCCTTCACATTTGCTCCCGGGGAGGAAGAAATATTAATTCCGTTGTTGTTGGTCGTGATTCCCTTGAGGACAGGATGCGGATGCGTTCCGAACGATTCAGTGATAACACCTCGGTCAACAGGCCAAGGCAAACGCCCTTTGTTGGATTCGAATTTCCCTGAAAGTGCACGTGTTTCGGTTGTCACACGCACTTCCGGTTCTTTAACAACTTCTGGTGCCGGCTTACCAGCAGCGACGGCTTTTTTACGAGCGGCCTCTGCATCAGATTTGGCTTTGGCCATGGCGCGGTTTCGTTCACGGGTAATTTCCCGTTCAATAACGCGCTGAATTTCACCATCGAGTTTTTTCGCATCAGCCCGTTTTTTGGCCAGATCCTTTTTCAACGATTTTTCCCGTTTCTGAAGCTGTGTCAAGGTTTGTTCCTGTTCCTTTTTTTCAACACTGAGCACCTGTTTCTGTCGCTCTTCCGTTCCAAGAAGATCCCGTTTGGTGGATAAATCGGTCCGCAGTTGCTTGACGCGACCGTTGAGTTCATCCTGAGAAGTTTGAATAAGTAACGCTTGCTCACGCCGGTAGCTGTTGTATTTGCGGAGGTAATAAAGGCGCTTGTATGCCTGCTGAACATCTTTGGCTGAAAAGAGAAGCATCAATGCGGATTCCTGATTCCGGGTGAGGTATGCCTGTCGAATTAACTTGGAATACGAAGCTTTGAGGCGGTCGAGTTCTGCTTGTAGTTCTTTGATTTTTTCGCCATTGCTGGTGATGGTGGTACTCAACATACCCACTTCCTGCTGAATGGTGTTGATCAGTCGTTTACGATCATCCAGTTTTTTATTGAGGATTTTTAACTGACCAAGGCTGAGGTTCTTGTTTTTCTTGGTTTCGTTGATGAGTTTGTTGGTGATCTCAATCTCTTTCTGCAGCGCCAGCTTTTTGCGCTCCAATTCGGAACGACTGCTTTGTCCAAAGGAGTTCAGGCCCTGGATAAGCAGTAAAAACAATAAAAAAAGGTGTTTAGTGGCTCGCTTCATAGTTGTCCGGAATGTTGAACGGCAAGTTCAATTCCTTGTTGACAGTCATTCTGGAATATTCCAGGTCAATGTTTACCAGTTTGGCCGCTTGAGCGACTACTGTTAATTTGTTCGGCATGCGTAAATCATCCACTTCTTCGAAATTCAGGTAGTTCACCGTAAATTTCCGTACTGGTCGGTAATCTTGCATTTCCATGCGTACTATTTTCCCTTTGAGGGGAGAATACCAGATTTCCTGAGTCAGTATCTGCGGTGTTTCCAACTCGCTTTCACGGCGGATTTTTCGCTTCTTCAAGGTGCTCAGAATGAGTTCTTCGTTTTCGGTGGCGCCCAAATAATTTTCAACAGAATAATGCAGATAGGCATTGCCCAGTAAAATAGACTCTACCATTTTGAAATTCACCTCAATTTGGAGCAGGTTATTCAAAAAGCGGTAGTCTCCTTTAAAATACGTTCCACTGAGTCGGTTGATAAACTTGAGAGAATCTGGGGTAATAAGTGCGCGGGCGACTTCAATACCCAAAGCAGGCGAAATGGACATCCAGATGGCGCTGTCCTTTTTAATTCTAAGGTTGGCTGAAAACGAATTAGTTTGTTTGTTAATATCCGTATTGGCTGAGACCTTTGCACTGAACCAGCGAATGGGCGCATCGGACGAATAAAACTTACGGAATAAGCTATCGGGACTTAAAACAACCACATCACCAGTAGGCACTTCTTGGTTTAACGGCTTGATTTCCGATACTGGCTCTGTTTTACGCGTCCGGCATGAAACACTGCTCAGGATAAATAAACAGACCAAAATCCACAAAAATGGAGGAATCGCTCTCTTCACTTACTCGATGTATTTTTTCTGGTTGATTTTCTGATCAATCTTATCGGTCGTTCCTCCCAGTTCCTTCGCCCGGTTCCAGAAATCCAGTGCGTCGTTTGTTTTTCCCTGGCGGATAAGGATATCGCCTTTATGCTCCATGATGGTTCCGCTGCGGATTCCTCCGTTCTCGATGGCTTTATCAATCCAAAGCGCGGCATTTTCATAATCTCCCATCACAAAAAGCACCCAGGCGTAGGTGTCCTGAAAAGATCCATTGCCTGGTTGCAGCTCGTTGCATTTTTCAGCAAGCTCTTTGGCACGGTTGAGATTTTCTTTCCGGAGCGACAAATAATACGCGTAGTTATTCAACACATAGGTATTGGCTGCGTCAAACTTCAAGGCCTTTTCGTAAGCATCGTTGCTTTCGTTGTATTTGGACATGTAGTTATAGCTATCGCCCAGTGATGCATAAAACTGGGAAGAAAGCGCCGAATTTCCGATGGTTACATCCGCACCGCCCTTGAGCGATTCAACTGCTTTGTCGTACTGTTTTAGCTGCATGGCAGAAATGCCATTATACAGAAATAATGTAGGTTGATACGGGAAAAGCTCGATGGCCTCTTTACTGAGGTCGAACATGCTCTGATAATTTTTAAGCTCCGAATCGATCAGTAAAATCTGATTCCAGACATTGTACCGGCCTTTGTCGGCGGCCAACACCAGCATGTATTGCTCCCGCGCTTCGGCCAATTTATCTTCCCGCAATAGAAAATCGCCGAAAACGGCATGCGCCTGAGGGTCTTCCGGATGCGCCAAAATCAACTCCCGGCACAATTCCATTGCTTGATATTTAAGATCGGGATATTGAACCGTGATTTCGAAATAAGACGATAACACCTGGATTTTAAGTTCTAATGAACTCTCCGGATTGGCGAATGCTTTCTTTAATTCCTGATACGATTTTTCTTTATCGCCCTGCTGACGGTAAAACTCAGCGAGAGAAAACCGAACGTTCGGATTGTCTGGATCGACTCGTAGGATTTCGTTGTATTCTTCCAGTGCTTTTTCAGGCTGCTTGGTTGCATCGTAAATCTCTGCCAGAAATCCGCGGTAACCAACTTCCTCTGGAAAAGCCGCCATGAGCCGTTTGATTTCAGCAATGGCCTTGTCGGTTTTACCCAAGCGCATGTAAAGGTTTTTCTTTTGAAGAATGACTTCTTCGTTGATCCCTGCCAGTGCTTCTATCTTGTCATAGATTTTTGCTGCATCATCATATTTCTCAACATGTACCAACGCGGCTCCTAATCCAAAAAGATATTCTTCGTTGTTGGGCTCTTTTTTATGAAGGCTTTCCATCAATGGAATTACTTCGTTGTACTTATTGTTGCGGGCGTAAATGTCGGCCAGAGCCAGTTTATACCATTTGTTTGTATCATCGAAACGAACTGCATTTTTGCCGCTCATTTCGGCCAAATCGGGCTTCCCGGCCTGAAGATAGACTTGACTTAATTCAAAATGAGCAGCTGCTGCGCGAGGATTGATGCGAAGCGCCTGCTGGAATTTGGTTTCTGCAACACTAAAATTCCCCAAAAGCTTTTCCTTAACAGCATCAAAAAAGAGGTACTCAAAATCGAGCTGCTCCTTTTCGGTCAGTGCCGTTTCTCCGGAAGGCTTTTTGTCGACAGACGCCGCCTTGCTGCTCTTGCAGGAGCTTTGCAGGCTGATGAGTGTAACAAGAAAAAAAAGGATTCTAAGGGTATTCATTCTGAGGATTTAATTCCCGGATGAGAAAACGGTATAATCTCCAACACTCACATCGAGCATCTGGTTCTGAATTTCAGCAGAATTACCAATCATCGAGTTGCCTATAACGCTGTTTCGTATGCGTGTATTCTTCTGAATGATCGAATTCCGGATAACTGAATTCTCCACCACGGTTCCATCAGCAATGGAAACATGCGGACCTACAACAGAGGAAATGATGCGCACATTTTTTCCAATGTAGCACGGTTCGATCACCAAGGCATTGATTTTTTCCAACGAAGAATCAATCATTTGCTCCCCACGTTGCAGTTCTAACCAGCGTGCATGGGTATAAACAGTGGCATTTTTATTTCCACAGTCGAGCCATTCGATCACTTTTCCAGGAGCAAACTTCAGCCCTTTGGCCTTCATATTTTCGAGGGCGTTGGTGATCTGATATTCCCCTTTTTCCTTGAGGTCGTTGTCGATGAGGTACTGTAATTCTTTGCGCAAATTCTCCCCATCGCGGAAATAATAAATACCGATGATGGCCAGATCGGAGATAAACTCCTGAGGTTTTTCAACAAAATCGGTGATGTCTCCACTGTCGTTGAGCTTCACTACCCCAAACGGGCGAGGATCTTCCACTTGCTGCACCCAAATGACAGCGTCTTTTGATTCGTCAAGAATGAAATCGGCTTTGAAAAGCGTGTCTGCAAATGCAACGATGAGCTTTCCCTCCATCGATTCCGCTGCACATAAAACAGCATGGGCCGTTCCGAGAGCTTCCTCTTGGTAAAAAATACTGCCCTTTGCTCCTACCTTTTCGGCCACTGCAATCAGGCTTTTTTCAGCTTCTTTTCCAAAGTCGCCGATCACAAAAGCAATCTCTTCGATTGGCTCCTGACAGGTTTTGGCAAGTTCTTCCACAATATGATGAACCATGGGTTTGCCCGCAAATTCAATCAGTGGTTTCGGGGTGACTAGCGTGTGAGGCCGCATGCGCTTTCCCATGCCAGCCATTGGGATAATGATTCTCATTCCTGTAGGTTGGAGTAGATAGATTAATGAACACCGGTGTGGCCAAAGCCTCCGGCGCCGCGTTCTGAGTCGGCCAGGTCAGATGTTTCTTCCCATTCGGCACGTTCGTGACGGGCAATCACCAGCTGGGCAATACGCTCGCCATCGTTGATTGTAAAAGCAATATTGGATAAATTAACGAGAATGACCTTGATTTCACCCCGGTAATCTGCATCAATCGTTCCCGGAGAATTCAAAACAGTAACACCATGTTTAGCTGCCAGTCCGCTGCGAGGTCTCACTTGACCTTCGGTGCCATCAGGAAGTTCGATGAACAAACCCGTTGGAATAAGCGCCCTACTCAAGGGTGCAAGCGTAACAGGTTCGGTCAGATTTGCCCGAAGATCGCATCCGGCCGATTGAACTGTTCCGTAATCGGGTAAGGCGTGGGCCGACTGGTTAATGATTCTGACCTTCATACAGAGCTGTTTTCGGAGGTTGATTGCGGCGAAATTACGCTTTTTTTTCGTACCTCAAGAAGCCAGACAATGCCTGAGAAAGTGAGCAGTATCAGTATTTTCAGTGGCCAAGAGAGCCATCCTTCCATGGGAAGAAATTGTGTGTAGACGAAGACCAGAAGTGCAGCAGCTAGCGGGTAACCGATTACCCGGCGCAAATCGTACGCGATGGGATAATATTTCTGTCCGAGAAAATAGGAAACCACCATCATCAGAAAATAGACAACAAATGTTGCCCAGGAAGCACCTAAGTATCCGAATTGCGGCACCCAGAGATAGTTAAAACCAATGGTGAGGATTGCTCCGAAAATAGCCAACCAAGCACCGATGTGGGTCTTGTCGTTGAGTTTAAACCAGATGCTCAGATTGAAGAAAATGCCCAGAAAAAGATTGGCCATGAGTAATATCGGAACGATGACTAATCCCTCGTAGTAAGCTTTTCCCACAAAAAACTGCACCACATTCATGAACAACAAAACACCAAGGTAAATCATGCTACAGGCTATCACAAACCAGTGCATGACATCAGCATAGAGCTTTTTAGCATTTTTTTCTTTGGCCTGAGTAAAGAAAAAGGGTTCTGCAGCGAAGCGAAATGTTTGAATGAAAATAGTCATCAGGATGGCTACTTTGTAGCAGGCACCAAACACACCTAATTCATGCATGGAAATGGATTCGGGCAGTTGGTATTTCATGCTTACCCGACTGAACATTTCATTGGTGATTCCTGCCAAACCGCCAATGAGCAAAGGCAAGCTGTAGCGCATCATCCTCCGCCAGAGTTCCGGATCGAACTTCCAGCTCATCTTCCACATATCGGGAAGGAGCATCAGAAATGTAGCTCCACTGGCAACCAAATTGGCAATGAACACATAGCCCACGCCCACTTCGGGTGAATAAATCATGTGAACGATTTCCCGGGAAGAATCACTTCCATGTTGAAGCAACCACGGGCACAGCAGCAGAAAAAAGACGTTGATCAGCACATTCACCCCAATATTGAAAAGCTTGAGAAATGCAAACTTTAAGGGTTTGTTTTCTAATCGCAGCTTTGCAAAAGGAATGCTGGTGATGGCATCTGTTGCAAGTATTAACGCGAACCAAATGATGTATTCCGATTGTTCTGGATAGCGGATGAGGCTTGCGAGGGGATGTGCAAAAACGAGAATGATCAGAAAAAAACCAAGGGATGAAATAAGCAATGAGATGAGCGACGTCGCGTAGATTTTCGAACGGTCTTCCTGATTACTGGCGAAGCGGAAAAACGATGTTTCGAACCCATAGGTAAGCACAATCATTAGAAACGCCACATAAGAATACATCTCTGTCACGACGCCGTATGCCGCTGGCTCAAACACGCGCGTATGCAGCGGCACCAGCAAATAATTGAGCAGTCGCCCGACGATGGAACTGAGTCCATAGATGGCCGTTTGTCCGGCAAGTTTACGAAGTGGATTCACGCAGAGGGCAGACGATCGCTAGTCAACAAAGTAAGATGCTTTTTATCACACACCAAGGATTATTTTAATGTGGTTTGTCCTATGAAAAGCTGGAGTGCGAAGCAGGGCAGATGCCTTATCCGGATTATTTTCCGGTGAAGACCGCTTTCCGCTTCTCCAGAAACGCCTGCGTTCCTTCTTTGAAATCTTGGGATCCGAAAAGACCACCAAATTCACGGATTTCGGCATCAAAACCATTGGCATCAAACTGATAATGTGCATTCACACAACGAATCACCGATGCAATGGCCAGGGGCGCTTTGGTGCCAATCTTTTTCAGGATTTCGGTGGTTTTGGCGATCAACTCTGCTTGTGGTACCACGTGATTGACCAGCCCAAGACGATGTGCTTCTTCGGCACCAATCATATCCGCGGTCATGAGCAGCTCAAGGGCTTTCCCTTTTCCGATAAGCTGCACCAAACGTTGTGTTCCTGCGTATCCCGGGATAAGGCCGAGGTTGACTTCCGGCTGTCCGAATTTTGCATTCTCTGCAGCAATGCGCATCTGACATGCCATGGCCAGTTCACAACCGCCGCCGAGAGCAAATCCATTCACCGCCGCAATGACTGGCTTAGCCGATTGCTCGATGCTGTTGAATACTTCCCCGCCTTCACGGCTCAACTTCTCCCCTTCGATTGCCCCAAATGCTGCAAACTCGCTGATGTCGGCACCTGCCACAAATGCTTTTTCTCCTGAACCGGTCAGAATCATCCCGAACACTTCCGGATGGTGGTTTCCTTCTGCAACCGCTTTCCCGATTTCCTGAATAGTCAGGTAATTGAGAGCATTGAGCTTGTCGGGACGGTTAACTGTAATGGTTTGAATGCCTTCGTTTATGGAAACAAGAATATTCTGGAAGCTCATGGGCGTTGATTAAGCGTGTATGGATGAAGTTGGGAGATACTTGGACGAATCCGGCCTTTGTGGTACAGCATATCGCTGTAATTATACTGTTTATTCTTTCGAAGTTCTTTTTGTTGATCGATGGGCAAGGCAATCACTTCTTTGCAGGCATCGCTGCAGCAACCGTTGAATGCATCCTTGCAGGCATCACACTGAATGAAGAGCAAATTACAATCTACGTTAGCGCAATTGGTATGCGTGTCGCAGGACTGGCCACATTGGTGACAATTGCTGAGCACATCCTCCGTGATACGTTCTCCGAGGCGTTCATCAAACACGAAATTCTTGCCTTTAAATTTTGATTCGATGCCGTTTTGACGAATCTCCTGTGCGTAGGAAATGATACCGCCATGGAGCTGATTCACATCCTTAAATCCATGATGGCGTAAATAGGCAGATGCTTTTTCGCAACGGATTCCACCGGTGCAATACATCAGAACTTTGGTGTCTTTTTTATCCTTGAGATTTTCCACCACCCAAGGCAATTCTTCCCGGAACGTATCCACATCGGGAGTGATGGCTCCTTCGAAACGGCCCACTTCGGCTTCGTAATGATTTCGCATATCCACCACTACCACACCAGGTGTTGTCATGGCATCATTAAACTCCTGCGCACTGAGATGGTTCCCCACATTGGTAACATCAAACGTATTGTCGTCTAAGCCATCTGCCACAATTTTCTTGCGCACTTTGATGACCAGTTTGATGAAAGATTTCCCATCATCTTCCACGGCAATCTTAAACGGCACCTGGTTGAATTCGGGATGAGAGTCTATTTGCAGTCGGAATGCCTCGAAATTTTCAGTTGGAATACTCACTTGGGCATTGACGCCTTCGTACGCCAGATATATCCGTCCAAGAACACCCAGTTGCGCCCATTCCCGGTAAAGTTGATCACGAAAATCGTTGGCATTTTCAAGAATAACATACCGGTAAAAAGAGAGTGTGGTTCTTGGGGTGGTATCGGCCTGCATACGAGCACGAAGCTCATCTTTATTCACGCGGTTGTGTAAGAACATAGCGCTTGATTTTATTTGCTGCAAAGGTAAAAAAATCTCTCCCCGACGCGGATCAAAACTTCGGTTCTGCAGACTCTCAATCGCGAGGAAATCAGCGGGTTGCTATACAGGGAGTTTTTACCTAAGCAATTCCTATAAATAGCGAACACTGGCCAACGTTGTGATATAAAAAACCGGCCTTGCAACAGATGCTGCAAGGCCGGCTCAGAATACAATCCGATGAGATTAATGTGCTACTGAAAGTCGCTTGGTAGAAACCTGTCCGTTGTGTTCAATGGAGATCAGGTAAATACCGCTCGCCAATGCACGTGTATCAATAACGCGATCCACATTGGTAATGCGCTCGTTCATGATCAGTCTGCCGGAAGCATCGTAGATTTTAAGAACACTGTTCATTGGAAGATGATTGAATGCGACAACATCGTTCGCAGGATTTGGATTCATCGAGAAGTTGATCGACTCGACAGCCGATACGCTTACGTTCGTGATAAATGCACATGCAGATGATGCAGCACAACTGTACATCGTTTCGGTAACAATAACCTGGAAGAAACCATTGCTTGTTGCCGTGAAACTTTGCGATGTTGCTCCTGCAATCGATTCGGATGTTGAACAATTCACCCACTGATACGTGACGCCTTGAGTGGCATTAGCCGAAATGGTTGAGCCAGAAACGGTAATACTCGCATCGACTTCAATTCCAACTAGTGTCAAATCTGAACAGTTTAGAATTCCATCACCGTTGTAATCACCGGCAACCTCTGGGGCTACAATCACCCCATCTCCGTTGATATCACCAGCAATTTCCGGATCAGTAATGACGCCATCACCATTGGTGTCTCCGGCCACTTCGCCTGTGGTAATCTCCCCATCGCCATTGGTATCTCCAGCAATTTCAGGGGCAGTAATGACACCGTCACCATTGGTATCTCCGGCAATTTCGCCATCGCCTATTACACCATCTCCATTAATATCACCGGCAACTTCAGTACCTGTAATCACGCCATCACCGTTAGTATCACCGGCAATTTCGGGAGCTGTTATGATTCCATCGCCATTCACATCACCAGCAATTTCAGGTGCTGTTATCACGCCATCACCATCGGTATCACCGGCAAGTGTGGTGATAATCACTACATACGAAACCGTACTATCGCAACCTGTTGCATTGGTAAAGTTCTGTGTATAGGTTCCTGATTGATCATACGTAATACCGTTGGCAGTGTAAGTCATAAATCCAACCGCATTAACGGTCGACTGAACAGACGCTCCAATGGTTAGATTCAATGTTGCCACAGAATCACATCCTGCAGCATTGGTCGTTTCGAATGTGTATACACCACTTTGTGTGTAGGCTGTTCCATTCCAGGTATACGTGTTACAAGTTGCTACATCTTCACTTGACGAAGAGCTGTTGTTAATCGTCAGGTTCAGCGTTACAGTTGAATCACATCCGGCTGCAGTCGTATAGGTTTGCGTATAAACTCCTGATAGAGTGAAGTCCGATCCGTTCCACGAATATGTATTGCAGGCTGTTTCGGTTAACACAACATCAAACCCTTCGTTAATCGTCAAGTTCAGTGTTAGTGTGCTATCACAACCTGCTGCATTCTCCAGTGTTTGGATGAAAATGCCACTTGTCGTGTAAGTCTGTCCATTCAATACATAAGATTCACATGCTGTTTGAGTCATCGTTGATGACGTGGATGCATTAAC
>CALQRR010000008.1 GCA_943333015.1 Chitinophaga pinensis
GCCTTCTCTATGCCACATCCGGCAGTCCCTGCTGCATCAAATACGGTGTAGGCACACTCTTGTCCGTTTACCAGCGGCGTGACTAAATCACCATCGCTGTCAATGGTAAAAACACCGTCTCTGGCAACGGCTTCGATGCCTTCAGGACGGAGGAATGCTTTGAAATGCTCATATTCTTCCTCCAAAATTCCCGGTTCGTCCTCTGCCAGTGGCGCTCCGGCATCGCCCTGCACGCAGCACGCGCCTTTACACGCCGTTAAATCACACACGAACTTTTTATCAAACAGGTCCTCAGAGACCAGAATATCACCAACAATCAGCATGCAGCAAAGATACACAGCTCAGCATCAAATTCCTTAGGTTTGCACTGCCTAATCTATCTGTTATGTCAGCATACGAAAACCTCGAATTTGAAGATATGCTCTTCGAAGCCGACGACCTCATCAGAAACAATAAAATTGCCGATGCTGTCGCGCTTCTTGAAGGAATCATCTTACAAGCTCCTGATTTTGGAAAAGCCTATAATCACCTGGGTTGGGTATTCGAAACCAAACTCAAGGATTTTGCTCGAGCTGAACGCATGTACCGGCAATACTTGGCTTTCAACCCCACCTATTCTCCGGTCTATCTGAATCTCAGCATTGTACTTTCATCTTTAGGTAAATACGATGAACTGGAAGTGCTCCTTGGGCAAGCCATGTTAATTCCCGGCATTGACAAAGCAGCCATTCACAATGAATTCGGCATTTTGAACGAGCTTAAACAGGAATACAACAAAGCCATTGAGCAATTCAAAATTGCCGTTCGGTTTAGCCTGAGCGACATCAACGTGGAAACCTACCTGAAGTCCATCGACCGCTGTCGGAAAAAACGCGATCTGCTTAACGTCGAATAATCAAAGCGTTAAATCCCAGCGAATTCCTGTAATACAATCTGTTCGTGGATTGATCCCATAAACAGGTCGGTTGATTAGGTAATATAGGATGATTTCTGAATGTCTGTTATGGCGAAAATTAAGTCCGACATAACGCATGGTTCTGTCGGGGGCAAAGGATGTTTTTCCAGCAATCAAGACCGGCGAAAACAATTCAGCCATAGCAAAAGCGGACCAATGATAAGTGATTCGTTTTGATGCAAAAAAAAGTGTCCGGATATATTTTTCAGCATAGTTCCATCCATTCAAGGAGCTATTCACATCCCGATACTGCATCTGCCACCTAACTCTTGCCTGAAACGTCATTCCCAGCCATTGGCTCTGTCTACTGATATCTGCAAAAAAACGGTGCCGAAAACTGTAGGACAAGTCGTTTCTTCTTCGCCCCATGAGGCGGTACATCACCGCGAACTTTGATTTCTTTGTAATCAAGCGATTGAACCCAACTTCAGAGCCCCAAGTGCCAATCTCTGAGCAGTTTTCATCCAGACGAACGAATTGGTTTAGCTGAAGCGACAAGTTTTCTGTAAGCTTCTTCTCAACGTTCAGATTCATCCACAATCCGGCATCCTGGAATTGACAATGAAGATTCTCATTGAAACCAAGGATGCACGCGAGAAGAAATAATTGCCTAATGAAATTCATAGTCAACAGATTTTTCCTGAATCAATCGGCCATTTCCATCCTCCGTTTTTCGGGATATTAACAATCCGCGCTTGTTGTAGAGGTAGATAATCTTTTTTTTGAGTTGACCCGTTTTGTCAAACTGAAGCTCTTCGGATTTATCTCCCCAAGCATTCCAATGTGTTTCTTCCACAAGAACGGAATCTCCAGCATGGCCGACACGTATTTTTTTTAGTGGCCTTCCACTTCCCGAATACGAATAATGCAAGGAGAATTGCAACGAATCATTGACGAAAAAATGCTCTTTAGTCAGCAATCCCTTTCGCGAATATTCAGAACGGTAGCATTCTTTCTGAGAACTGAACTGTTCACAGACTTCCAGTTCACGACCTTTTTTATCAAATACCCGGCTTGTTGTTCTTTTTTTAGGATCTGAATCAGCGTTTGATATTGTGGTAGTGCTGCTTTTTATTCCAGACCGTCGCGCCTCATTTTCGGATTGTGAGCTAGACTGTTGCGCCACGAAACAACTTAAAATTAGCAGGAAGAATTTGGCAGGAAGAAACTTCATTGCAGGACGGTTATTAGTGGAATGTCGGCTGATTGAAAATTATTTTCGATGTAAATATCTTTTTTCACCGCAACCAATCCACCGGGGATGCTCATCGTGGAATCTTTCGAATACACATAAACCGAATAGGGCCCTTGTCTCAAATTATCAAAACGGTAGTATCCGTTATAGTCTGTTTTTATGCGCGTTGCGTATCCAACATTATGGCCATAGACCAAATACACATACTCATCGGCAAAAAAGAATTCTGAAAGCAACTGCGTAAATGTGGTATTGTAATCTCGTGCTTTCACACGTCCGGTTATACGAGCACCTCCTCCATCATCGGGTAGTTTGGTAACAATAAACGGATCCAATGTAACGTGTTCGTCTTTACCAATTTCAACCTGTTTAACCACACCATTTTCAGAGCCATTGGAGTCGGTGGCGTAGGCAAAAACGGTATAATTTCCAGGCCTCAAATACCGGAATTCAAAACTTCCATCCTCACTTGTCTGCATGTTATCGTCAAACCCAACATGATCACCATAAATGAGATACACCCGCTGTGCATTGAGATAATCATCCGCTCCAACAGTTAGATTCGTGTCGTAGCAATTGCGGGCATACAAGCGTCCTCCAATGGACGATCTTCCTCCCGTTCCTTCAGGTTTTTCGCAGGACACAAAAAAGGTCAGCGCTGCGAGTGAAACGGTGAAAAGGAAGATTCTAATTTGTTTGATTCCGGACGTTCGAACGTTTGTTGTCATGTATTTTTTACAAGTTTCATGCGAATGATTGATCGCCCAATGAATTTGTCCATCAGGCGCTTGTGTAATGATTCAGATAATCGATACACGGTGTTTTCCATTTCGTGATCAAGAAAAACAAAGGGTTTTTGTGTAAGCCAGGCGCGGCAACATTGGAATGTAAACATAGCTTCGATTGACCAGTTTTCCGGATCTGGTTTCTGGGAGAAATCAATTTCTCCCATGCCCATCTCGCTATAAAACGGCTGTATCAAATGCTCCTTTTTACTGTTTTTACTATACAACAGGGCATCGGAAAGTGTTTTCCCTGCGGGTGGAAATAATTGGGTAATACAGGAAATGGATCGACGGAACTCATAGGAATCAGTGGCGTTCATTTGCTTCCCATTGATGCTCAGTGTTTCTTCTCCGTGAAGATCAACCATCAATATTTTATTCATAAAACGCTGTATTTCCTGCGCATTTACGAAATGTATTTCTACACACGCTCCCTTTACAACCTTCAAAGAGATGGAGGTTGATGAGCTAGTAACGATCTCTTTCAGCTCGAGAACCGTAGCGTCTGTCTTCTGAGTACTGGTCTGTTCGGCAGGTATACCGTTCGTTTCAGGAATCCATGCAGCAATCTTTTTTAGGGACGAAATGCCGGATGCCCAAACGGTATTTACTTTAATCGTTCTTCGTAAGACCGAAGAAATATTGACCAAGAGCATGAAAAAAACAAGAATGATGACATTGTCATGCGTGCCAGTTTGGTCACGAAAAAACAATAGCACAATCATTAAAATGCATAAAATGGTCCATGGAAAAATCCGAACCAAGGCGTCGATGATTGATTGATAGTTGTTTTTTTGTTGAACGAGTGCGGCGCGTTTGGAATTTAGATCCTTGAATTTCTTAGGCTTGAGGCTATTCTTATTGAATGCCCAATCACTGTAAAAAGAGGCAAATGATTCTTGAACAAATGCGAGGGTGCTAGATTTCCGATCTTTTATTTTCTGATCATACACATGTTGTTTCCGCTGAAGTAAAACAACAGGTATTGCAAAGAGCAACAGGGCTATTGAAACCACAAAAGCCATAACAGGATCTAGAAAAAAAAACAAAAACAGGCAACAAATCAGAAATACCATGTCGGAAATGAAACGGATAATGCCCTGTTCTATAAACAGCTCCACAGATCTAAGATTTCCGCTATATCGGTTTAAATATTTCCCATATGTTTTTTCAGAAAACCGCCCCCATTCCGCAGTTATTTGAGACGTGAAGAAACGCTCAAGGAGCTCATTGGTAACAGCTGTTGAGACACGGTGGCTTAACCGTGAAAACAGCAGCACAAGAAGAACCCGGCAAACAATTACGACAATAAATAAGACAACAAAATCAAGACTGGAGGTGCCGATTATCCCCGATTGTTCTAAAAAGCTTCCCCGTAGGGATTTTGTATGTAGTCCAAGTTGGTAAAATTTTCCAAGGCATAGAGGGAGGAATATTCCTGTTAAGCTCAAAAGAAATCCTGTCAAAAGCGCAAACGTGATGAGCACTTTCTCCTTGAGAAGGAAGAAACTTAAGAGCTTAGTATGATGGCGCATTCGTTTTATACAAAGGAATTGTAGCCGACTAATTTCGCAGGTTTTGATGAACTTAAACCATCAAGATCAAAAACAGGCGTTTTACTTAGTTCTTCCACTTCCTGAATAAGCAAAGGGCTCATTGTAAACAATCCACAAATAGCAAATGGCTTCAGATTTCGCTGCTCTAACCAGCTGATTCCCTGAATGGCAGAAAGACTATCTGCGCTTGAAAATAGGGTATTCGAGATGGTTGAAGTGAAGACTGGATTATTCAACAACATACTTGTTTCGCGTTGATACAAACCATCGGCAATTTCCATAACGATGTAATCGAGATCAAACGGCGCCAAACGATTTAAAAGGGTCTGATAAATGGAAAGCAATTCTTCATCAGAACATAAAAACGTGGAAGGATATCCCAGATCACCAAAATCAGCCACCACATCGGCTCCGCAGTCAAATACAAAGTCTTTGTCCTTGGTGTAACAAGTCCCTGTTAATTTTATAAATCCAACTTTAGCACCCGTTCGTTTTAATCCGTGTACAAGAAATGCAGCGGAGGTTGTTTTTCCACTATCCATCGATGCTCCGAGCGAGAGGATAACACGTGTTCCCGATGGAACTGTTTGGGTATAAGGCTCCAACTGATGACCAAGTCCAATGGTATTGATTACCTGTTTTGTGCCGGGCTCGCATACATAACCCATCAATTTCATCTTGGTTGGCTCAATATCTTCAAAGGCGGCATTCTTGCTCTTCAAAACACCAACCACACCTCCAGCACCTAATATGTCAACTTCTAGCAAGGGCGTTTGAGGTACATATCCTTCGAATTGCGAAGTGGCGTAACGATTCCCAAAAGCAGCTAGAATTAAATCGTTTTTCAGAATGGCTACATTGCGACCACTGTCTGACTGAATGACCCGATGCTTTCCAAGGGATGTTACTTCAAACAAACCAACATCTCCAGAGCGAGGAATATAGGTAGTGTTTAGATCTGATTGTATTTCATATGCATCAACATTTTTGCATACAATTGAACGTTTAACACGGATTGGATTTGCCATTTTCTTTCGTTTATTTTTCAGATTATTCGACTACCAATGGCAGTGTTTTAGAGTTGTTTTCAAAAATTACGGTCAGAAAATAGAGTCCCGCGTTCCAGTTGGTGGTCGGAATGAAGCCTTCTGAAAGAAGTGATTTTCCCGAGATAGAAAAGATCAAACGCCCAGTGGCATCGTGTATTTCTACTTTTATTGGCTGCGCATTCGGTTCGAATTTGATCCTCGTGTATGCATGCGCCGGGTTTGGCCAGATGCTGAAAGATTGGTTCGTTAGCGAATGAATCGTGGTGGTTTGGTCTGAATATTTTTGGAAATGGAGATTACTCATTCCGGGCGATTGTTCCGTATAGCCTCCCGTAAATACCACTCCTGTTCCGGAGAGCACTTCCAATACTTCTCCTCCCGCTGATGCTTGAAAGTTGGGCAACCCATACCAGATGAGTGCCCCTGTTGAATTAAAACGAGCGGTCAATGGGGCGCTTTTACCCAATGTGTTCGTTGCAGCTCCTCCTATCAGAATAATTCCACCCGTTTTAACCGTCAGACAATTGGCATATTCATTCACCGCTCCGGGGATAGTAACGGTTTGATTCCACTGCGATATCCCATCCGCAGCCCAGCAAGAAAGCAGTAAATCCAAATTAATAGTGAGAGAAGGATCTGAATCTGTTTGTCCAGCAACAAGGATCAATCCATCTTCATTGATTGCGATATCATTAAACCGGTCATCCGTTATACCGGATCCTCCATAGGTTCTGAACCAAGCCGTTTGGCCTGTGCTACTTACTTTCAGCAAGAGTGCATCGAGGTCAGTGCCGTTATACGTTCGCCCTGATACATAACAGTTTTCTAATCCGTCTAATACCAAGCCGGTGTTACGATCGTCGCCAAAGCCTCCACTCCAGGTATGCACCCACTGAACAATTCCAGTGCTGTTGTATTTCACAAGTAAGAGATCATCATCCAACCCATTGAATGATCTACCGGCAACATATACATTCCCTGATGCCGCAATCACCAACCCTACCGGACGATCATCTGAATTAAACGTACTGTTATAGCGCACAGCCCAGAGTTGAGTACCGGCCGTGTTGTATTTGACCGTTACAAAATCATAGTTGGTCGTTATTCCAGGATCGCTGTCGCTATAACCCGTTATAACAATGTTGTTTTGAGGATCCAGCGCAATGGCGACAGCTCTGTCGGATGCGCCTGTTACAAAACTGTATTTTCTCGTCCAAAGGGTATCTCCTGATTGATTTAGTTTAATGGTTGTAAAATCACTTCCTGCGTTTGAATTCTTCGTGTAACCAGTTGCGTATATATTACCACTGGCATCACACACAATAGCGGTGGCATTGTCTGTGCTTCCGGTGCTTGAATTCCCTGACAGTGTTTTTTTCCAAACCAACGTTCCCGCAGTGCTCGTTTTGGTAATACACATGTTAGGATCTTGGTCTTTTTCTAAGCTGAAGCCGGCACCCAATAAGGAGCCATCCGATGAAAAGCAAAGTGAATTGATCTGATCCTGATTATCCCCCTCCCCATCATATGTGCGTTCGAATTCTTTCGTGCCTGTCGAAGAAAACCGGATTAGTGTGGCATCGGGTTGTTGATTATTTAAGCTTTTGAAACCAGCTAAAATCGCCTTCCCATTTGCATCCACAATGCAGGCAGTTCCTTCGTCACTGTAAAGCAGAGCGCCTTCTGATTTTACAAACTGCTGAACGCCTGCGGCAGTATATTTTACTGTAATCCAGTCATTCACAACAGCAGTAGTTGCATCTGCATCACTCAATCCGGTTACCCAAACCTCTCCTGTCGATGAAACCCCGATGGCTTCCGGTATATCATCGCCGCCGGCGGTTCCGCTGAACCGAGTTGCCCATTGTTGAATTCCTGTGGTAGTGTATTTAATGGTGACAAAATCATAGATTTTATTTGCTGTCAAATCACCATCACTCTGCCCGGTTACGTATGCATTTCCAGCAGCATCTATGACAATGGCCGTTGCACGATCGTCCCCCACATTATCATAAGTGGCGGTGTACAAAATTGTTCCAGCGGTGTTGTATTTAAGTGTTACGATATCGTGGTCCGTACCGTTGCTTGAACGCCCTGTTAAATAACAGTTCCCCGACCCATCCATGGCCATGGCAATGCCTCGGTCATTGTTTCCACTGTCGTAGGTCCGCAGCCAGGTTTGTGCTCCGGTTGCTGAATATTTGATCAATAGATAATCATCATCACCATTATCCACACGTCCTCCGATGAAAATATCTCCCAAAGTGCTGATTTGTACTGTGCTTGCGCGATCAACTCCGTTGTTCATTCCATTGTATCGTTGCGACCACAACAAACTTCCGGCATTGCTGTATTTTAAGGTCAAAACGTCATCGTTGCTAACAAGGGATGATGGATCGGAATCACTGTATCCGGCAATGATGATATTCCCTGAATTGTCTAATGCAATAGAAGCAGGAATGTCATCTTCATTCGCTGTTGTATAATTGAACTTTTTGGTCCAAACGGTATCCCCTGCACTGGTGAGTTTAATGGTTAGTATGTCATAACCGGTATAATACCCTTTTGCAAATCCAGAAGCATAAATATTTCCTGAATTATCGGTGGTCAACGCCGTTATTTCATCCGGACCGCCATTTCCACCTTCCAGGGTGAACGACCAAAGCGTATCGCCTGCGGTTGTGAATTTGACAACTAAAAAATCTTTATTGACTGTCTTTCTAATGGAGGATCCAGCGGCAATATAATTACCCGAATTATCTTGCTTTAAACAGGTAAACTTATCCGAAAAATCGCCGATGCCATTTACATTGAGACTCCAGCTTTCGGCTATTTGCGAGTAAACGGTTCCAGAAAGAAATAAAGAGAGCGTTACGAAAATCGGAAGAAACTTCCAGTGGGTGATTGGGGAGGAGGTCATGCAAACGGTTATGTCTGCTATCAAGACGGCGTTCCGAAAAAGTGGGTTGCATCACAAAACAAAACAAAAATTTGATTTTTTGTTTCCTTCACGCATTCGTGTCCTTCACCTAACTCAAGGGCTTGACTTTTAAGCGGAATGTTTCATCTATAAATGCTCACTTCAGGAATTCCGTCCATCCGAATAACTCCCCTGTACATACCCTTGGTAGTAAAATGCATAGCGACTTCTCCAGATGGAGTTACTCCAATCATTCCTCCACGACCGCCATTGGGCTTGATTACCTGTTCAAGTGTTTCACATACTGCAGTCTGTAATGACCCGCCTGTGTATTTTAATCGCATTGCTACATCATAGGCCGCAACAGCCCGAATAAATGATTCGCCTTGTCCGGTGCAGGAAATAGCGCATGTTTTATTATCGGCCCACGTGCCAGCGCCAATCAACGGCGAATCGCCAATCCGACCATATTTCTTATTGGTCAATCCTCCTGTTGAAGTTGCTGCAGCAAGATTCCCCTCTAAGTCGAGGGCAACGGCTCCAACAGTACCATATTTTTGGTTCTTTTCATCTATGACTTGGCCTGTTGTATCAATTGTTCCCTGATGGTCAAGTTCTATCTTATCTGCTTCGATTGCTCGTTGTAATTGGTTATACCGAAATTCCGTTGCGAAATAGCTGCTGTCTTCAAACGGCAAACCCTGTTCTTTGGCAAATTGCTCAGCACCTTTTCCACACAGTAGAACATGTGGTGAGTTTTCCATGACAGATCTGGCTGCCTGAATGGGGTTTTTAATACCTTCAACACAGGCCACCGCTCCAGCCTTTCCCGATCCGGACATGATTGCAGCATCCATTTCAATTCTGCCGTCGTGGGTAAATACAGATCCTTTTCCAGCATTAAATAGCGGAGAATCCTCCAGTATTTTTACGGATTTTTCTACTGCATCCAAACTTGTGCCTCCCGCTTTCAACGCGTGATATCCGACCAACAATGCGTTTTTCAGCACTGCTATATAGGCCGCTTCCTGCTCGGGGGTAATGGTTTTTTTATCCATTGTTCCCGCACCTCCATGTATGACTAAAACGTAATTACTCGGGCTGACTATGGGTTGAGAGTTTGCATGCATCGCCAATAAAAGTAACAAGGATTGAATGATGTAAAGTTTCATCAGATGCATTAATCTACTTGCAAATGTATAACTATTAAGGCCCTAATATTTTAACCTTTCTCTTGGATACGGCCGACCCCATATTGGAGGTCTTTTCCTAAATTGCGCAGCTCAATGGGTCAGTACTGCCCTCATATTCTATCCCTGAATGTCACAACCCGACGATCTCTTCAAAAAAGTCACTGCCCACGCCAAGGAATACGGCTTCGTTTTTCAATCATCTGAGATCTACGATGGTCTCGGGGCTGTATATGATTACGGCCAGAATGGTGTTGAAATGAAAAATAACATCAAGGAATACTGGTGGAAATCGATGGTGCAGATGAACGAAAACATTGTCGGAATCGACTCGGCCATCTTCATGCATCCCAAGGTGTGGAAAGCTTCCGGCCATGTGGATGGATTCAGTGATCCAATGATTGATAACAAAGATTCCAAGAAACGTTATCGCGCCGATCAGCTTCTGGAAGACCAGATTGATAAATACACCAAAAAAGGTAAAACAGATAAAGCAACAGAGCTCGAAACGGCCATGAACGAGGCGTTGACGGACAATAACCTCGATGCCATGCGCGATTTGATTATTGCACATGAAATTGCTTGTCCGATAAGTGGCACCCGCAACTGGACCGATGTCCGCCAATTCAATCTGATGTTTAGTACTCAGATGGGTTCTGTGGCAGAAGATTCCGATGCGGTGTATCTGCGTCCGGAAACGGCTCAGGGAATCTTTGTGAATTTCCTCAACGTGCAGAAAAGTGGCCGCATGAAGATTCCCTTCGGCATTGCTCAAATTGGTAAGGCCTTCCGGAACGAAATCATTGCCCGTCAGTTTATCATGCGTATGCGTGAGTTTGAACAGATGGAAATGCAGTTTTTTGTGCGCCCCGGGACTGAAATGGAATGGTTTAGTCAATGGAAAGAAAGCCGTTTGAAATGGCATCTTGCCTTGGGAACATCGCCCGCGAAATACCGCTTCCACGATCACCTCAAACTGGCTCATTATGCTAATGCAGCTACCGATATCGAGTTTGAATTCCCCTTTGGTTTTAAAGAAGTAGAAGGCATTCATTCCCGCACCGATTTTGACTTGAAACAGCATCAGGAATTCTCCGGTAAAAAGATGCAATACTTTGATCCAGAGATTAATCAGAACTATATTCCGTATGTGATCGAGACCTCCATTGGACTCGATCGAATGTTCCTGCTCACGCTTATCAATGCTTACAGGGAAGAGGAAGTAGGAGAAGGGGAGAAGAAGGAAATTCGTACCGTGTTGGCACTTCCACCGCAATTGGCTCCCATCAAAGTGGCTATTTTGCCACTAATGAAAAAAGACGGTCTGCCCGAAAAAGCTCGGGAAATCATGGACCGCCTCAAGGTTTCGTACCGCTGCCATTACGAGGAAAAAGATACCATCGGGAAACGCTACCGCCGTCATGATGCCATCGGAACGCCCTTTTGTGTGACGGTTGACCATGAGAGCCTCGAAAATGATACCGTCACCATTCGTCACCGCGATTCCATGCAGCAAGAGCGTGTCGCCATTTCGGCGTTGAGTGGCATCTTGGAAGCACATGTCTCCATGGCTTCTTTACTGAGCTGATAGCTGAATTACGGTCGTAAAAAGATATCGGGATATTTTTCCGGTATGAAAGTTTAAACAGGTTCCAGGGTGTTTGAGAAGTGTCTCAAAATATCCTGGAACCTTTGTTTTTACTAGGCTGGACAACAATGTGGACAAACGCAGGACGCCATCGGCCCATGTGAATTGTCTGTATCTGTATGTAATCTAGGAGCTGAAATAGGCAATTTGACGCCCCATTTGACCGCAACCTTCTCTTCCGAATCACGGTAAACCTAACCTGATTAAATTGAAGCATATGCATCTTTTATCCGATTTGGAGAAATTATCACTGGTGGCAAGTCGTACAGAAAATAGTGTCATCATCACTGACCGTGATCGCCGGATAGATTGGGTGAACGAGAGCTTTTGCCGCAAGACGGGATATAGTTTGGAGGAAGTGAAAGGCAGAAAACCATCTGAGTTCCTGTTCGGACCCGATACCAACATGCAAAAAGCATCTGAGATCAGTGCAAAGCTCGATCGCGGTGAATCCCTCAGGGAAGAGCAAGTCAATTACACCAAACACGGTCAACGTTTTTGGGTCAATATGGATATTTCTCCTGTAGTAGATGAAGCAGGTGAAATTACTGGATTCATAGCCATTCAATCGGACATTACGCTTCGGAAAGAACAAGAGCAGAAACTTCGCAGAAGCTGGAAAGAATACGACGAAATATACGAGCAAGCTGTTATGCCGATGTGTTTTACCACTTCGGAAGGCATCTTTGTCCGCGTAAATAGAGCCTATTGCGAACTCTTCGAATGCAGTCGGGAAGAGTTGTTGGGCAAAGACTTTATGGAAGTGCATTTTGGACAACTCTCCTCTGCAGCCAAAGAAGAACTGCGCAAGGAAACGCAACTGGTAACACTTCAACACGACACGTCCAAGAAGGAACAACGTTTTTGCTCCTTCCGCGGAAAGCCATTGGTGGTTGAGGTTATTCGTAAAATGGTGGAAGTAAACGGATTGCCCGTCGTTTCCATTTACATGGTTGATTCTACTGAAAAACGGGATTTCCAATTACGCATCCTGGAACAAAACAAACGGCTGAAGGAATTTGCATTTCTGACATCCCATAAACTTCGTCAACCCTTAGCCAATATTCTCGGACTGATTGAGCTGGTGAAAAGCGAATCTCATGCCCTTCAGGATGTGACGATTACTCTTGAAACGCTACGCATGCTCACCGGCCAGCTCGATGGTGTTGTGCATGAAATGGGACAGGCATTGGCCGAGTTAGATGTGGAAGTGGAGAAAAGTCTCTTCCTCAACGAGCATGCAGATCAGCGCATTCATAATGTGTGGATTGTGGACGATGATCAAGTGATTACCTACATCACGCAACGTTTAATGAAAAATGCTGATCCAACAGTAAAGGTGACAGAATTTCTGAGCGCCAAAATGGCCTTGGAGAAGTTACGTCTCGACCCGTCTCAGCCCGATATTCTTTTGCTCGATATCAATATGCCCGGCATTACCGGTTGGGAGTTTCTCGAGGAATTACGAGCAATGCATCGGTTTGTGAATGTGTACATGTATTCCTCTTCCATCGATCCGGAAGACGTGAAAAAAGCCCGCAGCTATCCCATGGTGCGCGATTTTCTCTCCAAACCCGTCGACATGGAAACGGTTCGAAATCTCTTATCGATACCGATTATCCGCAGTCAGGTTTCCTGAAATGCGTTTGCTGGCTGTTAGAACTTATTTATATTCACAGCTTATTTTAAAATTATGGTAACGTCTTTTACTACAATTGAACTGAATGATCAAAATGTTGCAAACAACTTTTATGAAAGTCGCTACAAAGACGATTACATGGAGGATTGGCCTTTGTGGAAAAAACAAAGGATTTCTGCGCTCTTACAAAAACTAAATTTACCCAATACAGGTAAAGCCCTCGATTTTGGCTGTGGAAGGGGGATTTTTGCCAACGTGCTCAAACAAGCTCTTCCTAATTGGGAAGTAACAGGATGCGATATTTCTCAATATGCAATGGACGCAGGACAAACTCGTTTCCCTGATTGTCGATTTATAGGCATTTCCAAACTCATTTCCGACCAAGAAAAGTTCGATTTGATCTTTTCGCATCACGTACTTGAGCATGTTTCGGAATTAGAAAATGTGTTCGCCGATATGAGTAAACTTCAATTGTCACGTTCACTTATTTTTCACGTATTACCCTGCGGAAATCAAGGAAGTTTCGAATTCAAACTAGCATCGTCAATTCCCAATGGTATCAATGTGGAGTTAAAAAACCGCTTCTACTATGAAGACATTGGGCATCTCCGCCGGCTTTCTTCTTCCGACATGGACATACTTGTTCAGAATGAGAATTATCATCCTGAACAAAAATGGTTTGCAAACCAACTTTATGGTTCTTTAGAATGGATGAGCGAAACGCCCGAAATTTTCATAAACAATACGTTAACTAACCTCGACATTGCCAATGGGGATCCAGTTATTAAAGAGAATTTGCTCGCTCTCAGGAGGCGTATTGAGCGCCTGAAAAACGCACGTAAATTCGCAAAAGAAGGTCTTAAACACCGAATTAAAGTCCGCGTCAATCTAATTAAATCGAATCCATTTTCGCTTGTGATGCAGTCAATCCAACTTCTAATAGACGTTAAACTGATTCAAGA
>CALQRR010000009.1 GCA_943333015.1 Chitinophaga pinensis
CAGAAGGAAACAAACAAAGGGAACATGGCTGCATCGGCTTTTCCACGGTTAAAGGTCCAAATCGCGGAAATGGCTGAAATGATTGCAATGCAGAGCCAAACCAGCTCCATGATTCTGAAAATGCGCGTTTGATTCATGTTTTTTTTATTGGAACGTTGAAAAATAATGAGTTCAGGCAGATGTTTAAGGGAATCGTGTTTATAAAAACAGGTGCTTTTCAGGCTCACTCCTTCAGATCGATGATTCCTTTTACTTTGAGAATTCGGTATTTGGAAAAATCTTGATTCGATTCAAACCCATCCCCATATATTACCCGATCAGGAGAAGTAATCCGGGTAAACACATTGGAAAAGATACGGTCTTCTTTTTGGTCCCAGATCAGATGTTCCGTCTCCAGTTTATCGCCCCCGGCACTTTCTACAACCACATTGTTCTTGGCTTCCATCCGTTCATCTTTCGTGTAACTGATGGCATAGTTGGCACGCATCTTTGATTCCACCACCGATTTCGGATTGTAAAACTCCACTTTCACTCCTTTGGGGAATTCAATATACCCGTCTTTCCCAATATACGTATCACGCAAAGGCGCGTTGATTTTTGCCCGTAGACGAGCCGAATCAGAATACAGCATCTCCACATTTTTAGTGGATGAAACGGGCAAACGGACTTCAGTATCGAGCTGTTTCACTTCGCTCAGTTCGTTTCCACAGGAACAGAAAACAAGGAGCAGAAAGCTAACTACAGCAGTCAGAATCTTAGTCATACTGGAATTTCCTAAACCAGCGGTCGTTGAGCGAAAAAGAAATGGTTCCTTTCAGAAATCGTTCATTGAGGTCGTTGGTTCCTGAAACACCCCGCTGCCCGGCTGAAATAGCAAAGTTGAGAACGCTGGTGGCCGTGCGTGTATTATAGGTACGTAAAACGACTGGCAATCCAAAACCTAAACTAACTCCAAACTCCGGAACAGCTTTGCCATTGAGGCGTAAATAACCATCCGAATAATACCCTCCTGCCCGATACCGGATTTTCTTCCAATAAGCCACCCGTCCCGAATTAGCACGAACAGTGGATACGGGATTGATTTGTATACCTAAACCTAAGCGGTAAGAAGAACGCACAGAATCAACTTGATCAAACAACCTGAAACCATTCCAGTCGGTGTAAACATAATCGGCAGTTACCATCCAACGATCACGGCTGCTTTTTAACGTAATACCTCCACCAAACTGCATCGGCATGATGATCTTACCATTTTCACGGTCTTTGAAAAGTGTAGTATCTGTAAATGTGGTACCGGGATCATTCCCAAAAAACGTTTGGGATAAAAAGGATGTGGAACCGTTTACCGTCGTCATAGGACGAAAAGTTCCACCGAAAATCAAATGCAGAGAATCACGTTCCGCTTTACGTCGCACTATTTGCTTTCCGTCCAGAGTGGTATCGCGCAACATGGTTGCACGATCTTTGGGTTTACGAAAACGGATCTGATACTGAATACCCGTCACGAGATCAACATCGCCCATCCGGTTGGAATTAGTGATCAGGGAATTTCGCTGGTTGATGGTATCCCCATTAAAAATAACCTTAGAGCTATAATCAGTTTTACCAAAGAGATAGCGTAACTGAATGCCCAGATTCAGATTTTTACCGATGTGAAAGCCATTACCAAATGAAAATGCAGAAAAACCACCTTCCCCGGTATACTTAAGGTTCACCAGCCCAGCTTCCACATCGGTAACACTGTCGCGCAAGGTAAATCCTGCGTTCGACAAGGGCGTCAGACTCAGGGAAACATTCCAAACATTGCGTTTGATAGGAAAAGCTAAGGCGAAATAACCAAATCCAGCCGTTCGGCCACTGCGGGTTCCCAACACACCGTTGTACTGAGTTGAAAGTCCAGAAAGGCCCGCTTCGAAAATGGTAACACCACCTTCAAGCGCGCCGAGTGCAGCAGGTTGCGACAGGTTGAGCGAATTGGAATCGGCAACTGCTTTTTTTACGCCACCGAGGCCTTGGATAAACGCCGATGAACTTTCAAGAACATCACCGAGTCCAAACCTGCCATAAGGCGATTGACTGAGAGTTTGGCTTTTTAAAATAGAGGCAGGTGCCAGGAAGCACACTAACAAAAGAATACGTTCAGTGTACCTGATGGAGGAGAATTTCATTGAGTCCTTTAAGAGTGAGCCAAGGTTCAGTATGAACACTGGTTTTCAAATTGCGTTCGAGCAAGGTATAATCACCACCGGTAATAATCACCTGCAAGTCTTTATGTGTCATTTGGTATTGCTCCAAAATGCCTTTTACTTCGGCCAAAGCTCCGTTAATTACTCCGGAATGAATCGACTCGGCTGTGTTTTTACCGATGAGATATACCATTTCGGTGCGCGTCAGAAGCGGTAATCGTGCAGTGAATTCGTGCAGCGCACGGAAACGCATGTCTATACCTGGTGAAATAGAACCACCGAAGTATTCGTTATTCCGGGTGATAAAATCGAATTTGATACACGTACCAGCATCGATCACCACCACGGGTAATTTTGGGAAAAGGGATGCTGCGGCAACGGCATTCGATAAACGATCGCGCCCGAGGGTTTCGGGAGTTTCATATTTGTTGCGAATGGGCGTTGATGCGTCATGAGCCAGATAGGAAAAAGGCAGTTTTGCCCGATTGAGAAACTCATCAACCACTTTTTTCTTGCCCGTAACAGAGCTGATGAGCACCTTGGAAGGATTCAATGCCATCATTCGCAACAAAGATTCTTCTACCTCTTCAGCAGAAGACCAGGCAGTACGACTGGCTTTCAAAAGCGTACGCCCTTGAAAACTAGCAGCTTTTAACGCAGTATTGCCAATATCGAGTACAAGATGAACCATACATTTTGATTACGGGGGCAAAGATAGAATTAGAAAAACGTGAAAAAGGGTAAAAATATTTTTTGATGGGAATTGAAAAAAACTATTTTTGCACCCGCTCACACAGCAAGAAAGGCTTGGTGCCTTAGCTCAGATGGTAGAGCAATGGACTGAAAATCCATGTGTCCCTGGTTCGATCCCTGGAGGCACCACCAGCACAACCCCGTTCCAATTGGACGGGGTTTTCTTTTTTCCCTAACCCGTCATACTGAATACGTTATATCATTTGTCAACGTTGTTTGTCTGACCAATCCTCCCCAGATGCAGCTGATAAAAACCGTGTTCGTAGCACTTCTGAGTGTGCTATTTCTGTCCTTAAATGGTCAAACCACTTCCTTCTTTCAAGATCAATTGAGGTATCCACGGGTTAAAAATGCTTGGAAAAAATGCCGTTCGACAATCGAAACGTTGCTTTCCAAGGAACAAATCGAGCAAAAAAACATGCAGATTTTCATCCGGGCATTTAAAAATGAAGGTCAACTCGAAGTTTGGGGGAAGAATAAAACTGATTCAAAATTCAAAAAACTCAAAACCTGGGAAATCTGCTCAAAATCCGGAATCCTTGGACCTAAACTGGAACAAGGCGACGGACAAGTTCCGGAAGGTATATACACGATAGACCGCTTTAATCCATCTTCCAGCTACCATCTTTCGCTGGGTATCTCCTATCCAAACGCAACAGATCTGAAACGCAGCAAGGGCCGTTTGCCGGGTGGCGATATCTTCATACATGGTAAATGTGTCACAATCGGGTGTTTGCCCATGACCGACGATGTAATGGAGGAACTCTATATGTATGCGGTTTTGGCGCGTACTGCCGGACAGAAATCCATCCCCGTTCATGTGTTCCCTTTTCGCATGGAATCGGACAAAATGAACCGCGCTCATCAGACCATACTTGGCAAAAAATGGTCAACACTGTGGAAGAATCTTCAAACAGTGTATGCTCATTTTGAGGACAATCGCGATCCGGGGCAATGGAAATATGGCACTCAGGGAGGCTACGTTGCTGCCGGGGTAAAATAAAAAAACCCCGACAAGCGGGGTTTTTCTGGGTGATCAAGGGGTCTCGAACCCCCGACCTCTAGTGCCACAAACTAGCGCTCTAACCAACTGAGCTATGACCACCATTAGAAGGGCGCAAATATAGTAAAGGAATGCATCCATCAAATAGCAAATAAAAAAAAACTAGTTTTCTTGATTCTAGCGCATCCTACAAGAAGCAACTGTTGTTCAGATTCCTATTTTTATACCTTTGCATCATTAAGAAAACGTGTTGGACCAACCTCCCTCTAAAAGCCGATTGTGTGGATTTGCCTGTCAAATCTACATCTCCGCAGTGCCTCAATTGCCTGCCCCGCTGACTGAACAGACAAATTTGTCTGCCCACTCCTCCCTACTTGTATCAACTTTTGATTCTCTGACCTATGTTGGCTGATCTACTTGTGACGCTTTTGCTGGTCGTATTGAACGGGTTCTTTGTTGGAGCTGAGTTCGCTATTGTAAAAGTTCGTCATTCTCAAATTGACCTCAAAGCAAGCCAGGGAAATAGTCTGGCAAAATTTGCACAACATATTGTTTCGCATCTCGATGCCTATCTGAGCGCTTCTCAATTGGGTATCACACTGGCCAGTCTTGCCTTAGGATGGATTGGCGAACGGGTAGTGGCAGCGATGGTTATGAGCATTTTTGTTAAAGTGGGCTACCTACCCGATCCAATTACCGCTCATTCGATCGCCATCCCGATTGCATTTACCCTCATTACCGTATTGCATATTGTGTTGGGTGAACAGGTTCCTAAAACGGCTGCTATTCGGAATCCTCTGTCGGCAACTTTGTTTGTGGCCTTGCCGATGCGCATCTTTTACGTGGTGTTTCGTCCCTTCATTTGGGCACTCAATGGCTTGTCGAACCTAACCTTACGTATGTTCGGACTTTCCTCGGCAGAGCATACCGACATCCACACCGAAGAAGAACTGAGGTTGATTCTGACCGAAAGCGAAGAAGGAGGAGCCATCAAACAGTCGGAACATGAACTCATACAGAATGTGTTTGAGTTTGACGACCGCATGGTGAAACAGATCTACGTTCCCCGCACACGTGTGGTTGCCATCGATATTGATGACGATGTAGAACTGGTGATTGACCGGGTGGTAGAAGAAGGATATTCCCGATTACCGGTGTATAAAGATTCCATCGACAACATCATCGGAATCATACATTCCAAAGATTTGATCCGGCATATTCGTCTGAAAAAACCCATCGACCTAAACACTTTACTGCGGCCGGCATATTATGTGCCGCTGGGTAAATTTGTGAATGATTTGTTGCGAGAACTTCAGCGTCAGCATATTCAAATGGCCATTGTAACCAATGAATTTGGTGGGACTGAAGGGATTGTCACCATGGAAGACATCATCGAAGAACTTGTGGGAGAAATCCAGGATGAGTACGATGAAGAAAAACCCGCTGTTGAAAAGAAAAGTGAATCTGAATTTCTTGTAAATGCAACAGCTTCGATCAGCGATGTAAACGATTTGCTGCCTATTGCGTTAATAGAAGGACAAGATTATGAAACAGTTTCCGGACTGGTCAATAAACTGTTCGATGGGATTCCTGCGGTGAATGAAAAGAAAGAATTTGGTGGTTACCAGATTACGATCATGAAGCGCTTTAAACATAGTGTTGAGCAGGTAAAACTGGAAGTTGTAGATCGTGAGTCTTTAACACTCGACTAACCATGGAGAACGCACCGGCACATAGTACACTCCAAGTAGATGGAATGACTTGCGCCAATTGTGCGCTCGGCATTCAGAACCTTTTGCGCAATAAAGGTTTGCAAGATGCGGAAGTGAGTTTTGCCATTGGCGAGGTGAGTTTTACGTCGGTTGAGGGCTATCCAATTGAACGGATCAAGAAAGACATTCAAAGCCTTGGTTATGAAATTATCGAGCCCGAAACTCCTGTAAAAACGGGGATGAGTGCAACCGAAAAGCGCTTTCTGTTTACGCTCATTTTTACAGTGCCTTTGTTGGCTCACATGGTCATTCCTTGGCATCCGCTCCACAATCCATGGGTGCAACTGGTGTTGTGTATTCCGGTAATGATTACGGGGCTGCTCTATTTTGGAAAAAGTGCCTGGAACTCGCTCAAAACGGGCATTCCCAACATGGACGTGCTCATCACCATTGGCGCATCGTCGGCATTTTTCTACAGTATTTGGGGTAGCATTATTGGTGCAAACAGTGGATCACCCGAAGATTTCTTGTTTTTTGAAACTGCTGCCAGCATCATCACGCTCGTGCTCATGGGTAATGTCATTGAACAACGTTCGGTGAAACAAACTGGGAATGCGCTGCGAGAACTTTCGGCACTTCAGCCCGAAACAGCCCGTCGCATCAGTGATCATCAAGGCCATACCCATATTGAAGAAATTCCGGCACGTCTGATTGTTCCGGGTGATTTGCTGCTGGTCAATTTCGGTGATCGCATTCCAGCAGATGGAATTCTGGTGGAGGGCAGCGGACTGGTGAATGAATCGCTCATTACCGGTGAGAGTTTCCCGATTGAAAAACTTCCCGGAATGGAAGTTACTGGCGGAACGATCAACGAAAAAGGAATCTTCAGGATGCATGCGGTTAAAACAGGCAAAGAGTCTGTCCTGGCTGGAATCATTGAACTGGTAAAAAAAGCGCAAAGCGTGAAGCCGCCTGTTCAGCGATTGGGCGATAAAGTAAGTGCTGTTTTTGTTCCTGCTGTGATCGGAATCGCTTTAATTACCTGGCTTATTTCCTATTTCGTGCTCGATACAGGCATGCAGGAAAGCCTCTTGCGTGCGATTGCCGTTTTGGTAATTTCCTGTCCATGTGCCATGGGCCTCGCCACTCCTACCGCGGTGATGGCCGGAATTGGACGGGCAGCAAAAAATGGCGTGCTTTTCCGAGATGGAACTTCTATTGAACATCTGGCGAAAGTCAATGTGATCGTTCTGGATAAAACCGGAACCATCACCACAGGAGATTTCAGAATTGAAGTGCTGGATGTATTTGAGGGAGTTGATGAAACATACGTCAGGTCCTTGATCCGTTCCATCGAATCACATTCCTCCCACCCGATTGCCCGATCGCTAACACAGCAATTGGATGCTCCCATCCTTCCACTGAACCATTTGGAAGAAAGTAAAGGATTGGGCATGCGGGCGCAAACGGCCGATGGCAAACAGATTGAGCTGGGTTCTGCCCGTTTGCTGAATGATACTTCGCTCACCGAAAAATATGACCTGTTTCTCATCGAGGATGGGATCTGCATTGCAGCATTGCGACTGGCAGATGAGCTTAAACAGGGCAGCCAGGAAGCCATCAAAGCATTACACAACATGGGCATACGCACCGTTTTACTGAGCGGAGACAGTGACCGTAAATGTCAACAAATAGCGAAAGAAGTTGGGATCGAAGAGGTCTATAGCCAACAAAGCCCTGAGGAAAAACTGGAAATCATCCGTAGGATGAATAAAACAGAAAAAACAGCTATGCTCGGTGATGGTGTCAACGATGCCCCGGCACTGAATCTGGCATGGGTAGGAATTTCCCTCAGTGATGCGAGCAAAGTAGCAGTGAGTTCGGCACAGGTCATACTTCTGCAAAAACGGTCCTTGGAAGGGCTCCCGATGGCAGTGAAACTTAGTCGGCTCACACTCCGTACCATACACCAAAACCTCTTTTGGGCATTTTTCTACAACATTATCGCGATTCCGGTCGCAGCAGCTGGATTTCTTCAACCTATGATTGCCGCATTTTCGATGGCATTTTCGGATGTAGTAGTCATTGGTAATTCAATTCTTCTGCAGTATCGCCGGTTGAAGTAATTCTGTAATTTAAGCGACGAATTTGTGTGCTTTGAGTGGAGAACCTCCTATACACGTATTATTTCTGGCTTCCTGGTATCCCAACAGGAAAGAACCCACGCTTGGCATCTTCATTCGCCGGCATGCACAGGCTGTTGCTACCATACACAAGGTGACGGTTCTTCATGCCATTGCTGATGCTGAATTAAAAGAAGGAGAGTTCCGTTTGGAACGAAAAGTGGAAGGAAATCTGCATGAGTTCATCGTTTCCTACGGAAGATCGCAGGGGAAATTTCAACTTCTGCGCAGCTGGAAAAACTGGCGGCTCATCCGTAAACATTACCTCTTTGGTCTGAGTAAAGTCATCGAATGGGATGGAAAACCCGATCTCATTCATGTGCATGTGCCTTGGCCCATTGGTAAAATAGGCCGTTTGATTAGCCGCATGCTCAAAATTCCTTTTGGAGTGACCGAACATTGGACCGGTTATCAGCCTGAAGACGGAAGATATACGGGCGCGCTTTTGAAACGGGTTACCCGAAAAACCATTCGCAAAGCAGCTTTTGTAGCACCGGTGAGTGAACAGCTTCACAAAGCAATGGAAGCCAAAGGACTTAAAGGCAACTACACCGTGATCCCCAATGTGGTAGACACCGACATGTTTATACCGGGTAAAAAAGGACACGATAAAATCCGCCTCATACATGTGTCATCGCTCGATGATGCACAAAAGGATGTTAGCGGATTGCTGCGGGCATTTCAGTTGGCCCACCGGGAAGTTCCCGAACTGGAATTAGTCATTGTAGGAAGCGGAAACGATGAATCAGCTTTGAAACGTTTGTCAAATGAATTGGGCCTGACCTTCCGGGGTGTCGATTTTAAGGGCAAACTTCAGGGGGAAGCATTGGTGCAGGAGCTTCAACAAGCCGATGCACTGATCTTGAACAGCCGGTTTGAAAATCAACCGGTGGTGATGTTGGAAGCATTGTCCTGCGGTCTGCCAGTGATTGCTCCAGCAGTTGGAGGAATTCCCGAGGTGATTGATGATAGCCGGGGAATTCTGTTTCAACGCGACGCCGATCAGGCAGTAAAAAAAGCCATGCTCCTATTTTGCATTCGTAAAGACGAATTTGCCTCTCAGGACTTGCGTGCTTTTGCACTAGCTTCTTTTAGTAAGAATGCTGTGGCTAGAAAGCTGGATGAACTTTACCGTAAGACACTTGCCGCATGCTAAGATTAATGCTGTTCACCTTTGTGAGCCGTCTTGCTACTGCAGTAGTGAATTTCGGAACAATCATTCTGCTTTCACGAAAACTTGGGCCTGAAGGGAAAGGCATTGCCACACTCATTCTCGTTATTGTTACCAGTGTGCAGCTCATCTGCGATTTCATGGGTGGCGCAGCCATGGTGTATCTTTCGCCCCGCTACCGACTGCGGAATTTATTGCTCCCCTCCTGGATATGGACGGCCTTTTGGAGCCTCCTCGCCCCTGTGGTGGTGTGGTGGATCCGTCCCGATTTATTTGAATTGTATGGCTGGCACATTGCAGGACTTTCGTTTCTCAATGCAAGCATGAACCAGCAACTGCACCTGCTCAATGGACGGGAACAGTTTCGGTTGGTGAACATGCTCAACCTCTTTACGGCAATTCTTACCGTTAGTACCCTCTCAGCTTATATTTGGTGGAATCCCAAGCCCATTCATTATATGTACGCCTTGTACTCTGGATGGCTGCCGTCTTGGATTTTATCCCTCCTGCTCTTGCTGCGTCTTCCCAAAGTGGGCGAAAATCTCTCTTTTGGCAAAAGTTTAAAAGCCTTGCTCAAGTTCTCATCGGCCAATCAGTTTGGACATATGTTGCAGTTCAGCAACCAGCGTGTTGCCTATTTTCTGCTTCCTGCGTTTGCATTGGGCATTTATTCAAATGCGGTATCGCTTGCCGAAGCCATGTGGATGCTTGCCACATCCATTGCCACCATTCAGTATGGAACGATTGCGAACTCGAACGATAAAACCAAAGCCATCGAACTAACCGTTCCCTTGTTTAGAGCCAGTATTCTCGTGACCAGTGCAGCAGGCGTGTTCCTGTGTCTGTTGCCGGCTTCCTTTTTCGGGATGTTGTTTGGCGATGCGTTTTTACCGGTGAAAGAAAACCTCTATTTCCTCATGCCCGGTGTGGTGTTCATTAGCGGTTACCTGATTCTGGGACATTATTTTTCGGGCACAGGGCAATTTATGAAGAACAACTATGCCATCGCTGCCGGTCTTGCTGTAACGCTGATGGGATTTTTAACCCTTGCTTTTATTCAGCCCGATGGCATCAACGAACATCAGGCCGCACTGGTGACAACGATTGCGAATATGGCGACATTTTTTTCCGTTATTTGGCTCTTTAAAACCGACAGTGGCGTTGCCTTGCGGGAGTTATGGCCCAAGATATCTGATTTTGGACTTCTCTTGAACAAGCTGCGCAACAAAGTCCGCTGAACCATGGCTGCCATCACCCGTAAACTTTCAAAATTCGCCCGTGGCATTGCCTTGCTGCTGAAACGTCCTGCGTTGCTCAATACATTGCTCGATGAAGAAGATGTTCATCAGGGCATTGTGCACAAAAAATTCAGCATGCCCGAAGGGTTTCCCGAAGTCGCTTTTCAGGAACTCTGGGAAGAAGATTCCGAAGAGGTGATGCCATTTGCGTTTCTCGATGGCGGCTCGCTACCCACCGATTTGGCACTGTTGCGCATCCTGGCTAAAAAAATAAAAGCAGATTCCTATTTCGAGATTGGCACTTGGCGGGGAGAAAGCGTGAGTAATGTGGCACCGCTTGTTCAGAATTGCTTCACGCTCAACCTCAGCGATGCACAAATGCGCGCACGCGGATGGGCCGAAGATTACATTGCCCTACACGGACATTATTCGCGGCAGTTTAAAAATATTCAACACCTCCAGGGAGATTCCAGAGCATTTGACTTTAGTCCATATGCGGGTAAAATGGATCTCGTGTTTGTAGATGGAGATCATCATTACGACAGTGTGGTAGAAGATACCCGTACCGCCTTCCGGCTGATTCGTCCCGGAGGAGTCATTGTCTGGCACGACTACGGGCATTCCCCCGAAAGCGTCCGATGGAATGTGGCCCACGCGATTCTCGAAGGCTGCCCTAAAGAACTACGGAAGGACCTCTTTGCGATTTCCAATACTTTGTGTGCAGCGTATTTACCGCTGCCGGTAAACAGACGTTCGCGCCATTATCCGCGCAAGCCCGAACAAAGCTTCCGCATCACGTTAGCACGCGTTCGTTCCTGATGTGTGGCATAGCCGGTCTTTTCGCTGCAGAAGGCATTCGTGCTGAGGATCTTACACGGATGAGCCGGAAGATTGCACACCGCGGTCCCGACGGAGAAGGTTTTGTGTATTTCTCCGATCAATCGGCTTTTCCGGCTGCCAGTGAGGATACACGGGAAAACTGCATCGGACAACAACTTCTCTGGAGCCCAGTTTCCCGAGCGCTTTCCTTGCCCGAGAAACTCTCCGGTGGCTTTGCCCATCGTCGCCTGTCCATCATCGATCTGGAGGCAACCGGTCATCAACCCATGTGCAGTGCCGACGGTCGTTATTGGATCACTTTCAATGGGGAGATATACAATTACATCGAGCTACGCGCCCAACTCAAACAACACGGAGCCGTTTTTATCACGCAAAGCGATACCGAAGTCATTCTCCATGCCTGGCAAATATGGGGAGAAGCCTGTCTGCACCGGTTTAATGGCATGTGGGCTTTCAGCATTTACGATACACATACCCAAACTTTATTTGCCTCACGCGACCGGTTTGGAGTGAAGCCTTTTTACTACACACAATCGGGCAAACGTTTGGCTTTTGCATCCGAACAAAAAGCGTTACTTTCATTGCCCTGGTTGCCAATAAAGGTGAATCCGGATGCTGTATTTGATTATTTCGTTTTTGGTCAGATTGAATTTCAGCCACAGGGATTTCTGGAAGGCATTCTGGAATTGCCCGCCGGTCAGGCCTTAACGTTTTCTCTTTTATCCGGACAGCTACATGTAAAACCCTGGTATGCGCTTGAGGTCGATCATAGCATTGTTCCCTGGGAAAAATCAACCCATGAAAAACATGTCCAGCGTGTTCAAGAATTATTAAGTGAAGCTGTCAGAATAAGGTTGCGGGCGGATGTTCCGGTGGGTTCCTGTTTGAGCGGAGGGCTTGACTCCTCGGCTATTGTCGGCTGGATGCGCAAGCATTTGGGAGAAAAAATGCCGCTTCATGTTTACACTGCAGCGTTTCCCGGAACACCGGTCGACGAAAGCTCTTGGGCAAAGATCATGGCTGATTGGGTGCAGGCAGAGCAACATACTATTTTACCCGATGTGGATGCGCTGATGCGCGATATGGAAGCATTGACCCGATGTCAGGATGTGCCTATTTGGTCCACGAGCACGTATGCACAATACCGGGTGATGCAGGGCGTAAAAGCCAGTGGCATCAAAGTGGTGTTAGACGGACAAGGTGGGGATGAAGTATTTGGCGGCTATGAACCACACCGTTCCTTTTACTGGAAAGGTTTGCCTTACGGCGAGATGTTGAAAGCAATGCAGCAGGGCAATGGCTTACTGGCCAACATGAAATTCCATATGCACCAGCAAGCCCGGTATGAGTATGCATTCAGGATGCCAGCGGGAATGCGTGCCTCTTTTTTTAAAAACTATTTTCCGGAGAATGCCTATCTGAATCCGGCGCTTTTTGAGCATTCACGTAAACGGTTTGAGCTGCAAACAAACAGTCGACAACCTGATTTGAATGGACGTCTGGCGTATGAAATGCAGAATACATCGCTGAAGGGCTATCTGCGGTGCGAAGACCGGTGTGCGATGTGGCACGGCATAGAATCACGCACTCCTTTTGCCGATGATGTGCCACTGATTGAGTACTTGTTTTCGGTGCCAGCAGTCTATAAAATGCATGGCTCCCGCTTGAAAGCACTGCTCCGGGATGCTTCGGCACCGGTTTTACCACAGGCCATTTTGAACCGTAGCGATAAACAGGGATATACCACTCCAAACAATGCCTGGATCAAGAGTATTGCCCCTCATTTCAGAGAACATTTTAACTCCGTTCTCGCCCCGTTTTTGGATGTTAAAAAGATAAATACGGAATACGAAAAACTCTTCCATCCAAGAACAGAAGGGGATACCGGACGTATTTTCAAATTCATCAGTTTTGCTCTGTGGATGAAATTGCTCGGAGAACATTAGTGTTTTTTTTTGTGTTTCTCTTGTATCAGATCTTTAATTGACGTTTAACAAAACAATTAATCGTTAGATTTGCGTTCTGAGGAATTATTTAACACAAACATCACATGAAACACACAGTCTACGCAATGCTTTCAGCAGCTGCTATCTTGACTACCGGTATCGTGTTCGGACAGAACAGACAACTCGGGCAGACAAAATCAGCAGTTCAAAATGTAAAGATGATTCGTCCGGTGCACAACCACCTTCGTTCATCTGAACTTCCCCTTTTTCCTGTTCAGTCAGCGAATCAAACCGTGATCAGCAATTCAGGCAGATC